>CAZFPG010000018.1:4688-18724 GCA_964521055.1 uncultured Marinobacter sp. | reverse complement strand
CGATACTGGAACCTTCTCTCGAAGGCTTCACACTCAGCGGCAGTGCCAACGCCTGAAGAATGCTGTCTGCCTCATCCACCGAGCCCATGGCACGGAATTTCGGGGTTGGTAATCCACAACCCTCGAAAACGTACTTGCTGCGCAGCTTGTCCATGGCCAGCGCCGAGGCCAGGAGATCGCTTCCGGTGTAGGGAATGCCCGCCTGGGACAGGATCGCCTGAATGGTGCCGTCCTCCCCGCCGCGACCATGCAGAGCGATGAAAACACGGTCAAACTGGGGATCGTCCACGGTCTTGAGCAGGCAGCCCTGAACATCCACCGGATAGGCATCAACACCGGCCGACAGCAGGGCCGACATCACTGCCTGACCACTTTTCAGGGAAACCTCCCGCTCGGCGGAATCGCCTCCCATAAAGACGGCAACACGCCCAAGAGCCTTCAGGATTCCCGGGTCAGCCTGATAACCCTGTGTATCCACCCGGTTCACCTCACTCATCAGCAATCACTCCTGCCGCTGCCAGTCGGGCAGCCACACCACCAATATCCCCCGCCCCCTGTGTAATCAGCAGATCACCGTCACGCAGGTTGTTGGCGAGCAGTGTTTCAATCTCGTTGTTGTCCTCCACAAAGACCGGCTCGACACTTCCGCGCTGGCGAATGCTGCGGCACAGTGCACGACCGTCTGCACCGGTAATGGCCGGCTCACCGGCGGAATACACCTCCATTAGCAACAGGCCATCCACTTCCGACAAGACCCGCACGAAGTCTTCGTACAGATCCCGGGTCCGGGTATAACGGTGAGGCTGGTAAAGCATCACCAGCCGACGGCCCGGCCAGGCATCGTGGGCCGCGCGAATAACCGCTTCCACTTCCGTGGGGTGATGGCCGTAGTCATCAATCAGCGTGATGGTGCCTTTGCGTGTCTTGTAATCGCCGTAAACCTGGAACCGGCGGCCAACACCCGCAAAGCCAGCCAATCCGCGACAGATCGCGGAGTCGTCCACACCTTCATCGGTGGCCACTGCAATAGCTGCCAGGGCGTTCAGCACGTTGTGGCGGCCCGGCATCTTCAGCTCAACGTCGAGATTGCTGCGTCCACCCGGTCGACGAACCACAAAGCGGGTTCTGAGCCCATCTGACTGTATGTTTTCAGCACGGTAATCGGCGTCAGGGTTGTCGATGCCGTAGGTAATAATGGCGCGGGAAATCCTCGGTATGATTTCCTGCACGTAGTCGTTGTCCACGCACATCACCGCAACGCCGTAAAAAGGCAGGTTGTGCAGGAAGTCCACGAAGGTCTGCTTCAGGCGCCCGACATCGCCGCCATAGGTATCCATATGGTCGGCTTCAATGTTGGTAACAACGGAGATAACCGGGGTCAGGTGCAGGAACGATGCATCGCTTTCATCGGCTTCGGCCACCAGATAACGGGACCCGCCAAGCTGTGCGTTGGTGCCGGCACTGTTGAGCTTGCCACCAATCACGAAGGTAGGGTCCAGGCCCGCTTCCGCCAGTACGGAGGCTATCAGGCTGGTGGTTGTGGTTTTACCGTGAGTGCCAGCGACAGCAATGCCGTGGCGATAGCGCATGATTTCCGCCAGCATTTCAGCGCGGGGCACGATTGGTACGCGCCGACTGCGGGCAGAGGCAACTTCCGGGTTCTCGCCGGTCACTGCCGAGGACACCACCACCACGTCTGCCTTGGCACTGTTCTCCTCACGGTGACCGATGAACACCTCGATACCCATGGCGGAAAGCCGGTCGGTTACCGCGCCTTCACGGAGGTCCGAGCCGGACACATCGTAACCCTGGTTCTTCAGTACTTCGGCAATACCGCTCATGCCGGCGCCGCCAATCCCCACAAAGTGAATATTGCGGATACGGCGCATTTCGGGCACCTGGTAGACCAGTGGGGGATTAGTGGGCTCAGCCATTGGCGGCCTCCAGACAGTAATTCACGACTCTCTCCGTTGCATCAGGGCGGGCCAGCGTCTTTGCCGCCTTCGCCATATCGATAATCCGGCTGCGATCCTTTCCCAGATCCGTCAGTGTTTCCGCCAGCAGATCCGCCGACAGCTTTGGCTGCGGAATCAGGATCGCGCCTTTGGCGTTGACCATTTGCTGTGCATTTTTGGTCTGGTGGTCGTCGACAGCATGGGGAAACGGCACCAGAACCGCGCCGATACCGGCAACACACAACTCCGATACGGTCAGGGCCCCGGCCCGGCACAGCACTATGTCAGCCCAGCCATAGGCCTCGGCCATGTCCTTGATAAAGGGTTCCACGGACGCTTCCACACCATGGTCGCTGTAGGCTTCCCGGGCCGCCTCCAGATTCTTTTCACCACACTGGTGGCGCACCGTCGGGCGCTCGGCTTCCGGTATTTTTGCCAGTGCCGCCGGCAATGTACTGTTGAATATCTGGGCCCCAAGACTGCCTCCCACCACCAGCAACCTCATTGCGCCAGCGCGGCCTGACATCCGCTGCTGCGGTTCGGTCAGGGAGGCCAGGTCCTGCCTCACCGGGTTGCCGGTGCAGCGGGTTACCACGTCCGCACCGAAACTGCCGGGGAAGGCTTCCAGCACCGTGGTGGCGAAACGCACCAGAAGCCGGTTGGTCATGCCGGCAATGGCGTTCTGTTCGTGGATCACCAGCGGCGCTTTGGTCAGCCAGGCGGCAACGCCACCGGGCCCGGTCACGAATCCACCCATTCCGATAACGCAATGGGGGCCGATACCGCGGACAACCGAAAATGCCTGCGCCAATGCCCGCATCAACCGGAACGGCGCCATCACCAATGCCAGCCGGCCCTTACCCCGCAGGCCGGAAACCTGGATCAGCGACAGGGATATATCGGTTTCTCCGATCAGGCGCTCTTCCATACCACCCCTGGACCCGAGCCAGAAAACCTCATGGCCCTTCTCCTGCAGCTTCCTCGCGGTTGCCAGTGCCGGAAATACGTGGCCACCGGTTCCACCGGCCATCATCAGGAAACGCTTCCTGTCAGTCATAAACCGCACCTCCCCTGGATGCCGGTTTACGGGTTTTCTCGCCAGCCACTTTCTCGCGGTCAAGCCGCTCCATCTCCACCCGTGCCAGGATGCCGATGCACACAGCAGTGATCATCAGGCTTGAACCGCCGTAGCTCACCAGGGGCAGGGTTAGCCCCTTGGTGGGCAGCAGACCGGTACTGACGGACATATTGATGCTCGCCTGCAGACCAATCAGCAGGGTAATGCCATAGGAGAAACACGCCGCAAATGGCATCCCGGCTTTCTCCGCCCTTCTGGCGATGACGAATCCTGTCACCACCAGAACGGTGAAAAGCCCCAACACAATAAGCGACCCCAGCAGCCCGAACTCCTCGGCAATAATGGCGAAGATGAAGTCAGTATGGGCTTCGGGCAGGTAGAACAGCTTCTGCACCGAGTTGCCAAGACCCGTGCCTGCCCAGTCGCCACGTCCAAAGGCAATCAGTGACTGGGTAAGCTGGTAGCCGGTATCAAACTGGTCCTTCCAGGGATCGAGATAGCTGACCACGCGTTTGAGCCGATAGGGCTGGGTAAACACCAGTGCCGCCCCCATCACGATCAGCACGCCAATCAGCGGCATAAAGCGGCTGAGCCGAACCCCACTCAGGAAAATCATGCCCGCCGCGGCGGCAACCAGTACTACCGTGGCCCCGAAGTCCGGCTCGATCACCAGCAGCACAGAGGCGATGCCAAGTACCCCCAGGGGCTTCAGGAATCCTGCCCAGGTGTTCAGCAATTCTTCCCGCCGGCGAACCACATAACCCGCCAGATAGGCGATCACGCAGAGTTTTGCTATCTCGGACACCTGCACATTGAACAGGCCGAAGGAAATCCAGCGGGTGGAGCCATTGACCGTGCGGCCTAATGGTGTCAGTACCAGCAACAGTGACAGCAGCCCGATCCCCAGCAGCAGCCAGCCGCTGCGCTCCCACCAGGAAATGGGCACATTGACCGCGATCAACGCGAACACACAACCAATGCCGGCAAACATCAGCTGCCGGATCACGTAGTGGTAACTGTTGCCCATGGTTTCCGCCGCCATATCCATGGACGCGGATGAAATCATCACAATACCCATCACCAGCAACGCTGCGGAGCTGATGATCAGCAACGGCAGCGGACGCAGATCGCGGAACAGGCTCTGGTGGCTGGAGAGAGACAGGTCAGCGTGCATCACAGCCCCTCCACCTGTTTGCGAAAACTGTCCCCGCGGTGGTTGTAGTCGCGGAACATGTCGAAGCTGGCACAGGCCGGTGACAGCAGCACCCTGTCTCCCGGCTTTGCCAGATTCGCTGCTTTGTGAACGGCGTCCTCCATGGTGGCTGCACTGACACTTTCAGCCTGACTTCCGATGGCGGATGCAATCAGTGGCGCATCAGTGCCAATAAGCACCACGGCCCTGCAATGAGCCGCTACCGGCTCTGCCAGTGGCGAGAAATCGGCTCCCTTCCCCTCGCCACCTGCGATCAGAACAATTTTCCCCTCGGCGGGCACCAGGCTTTCGATGGCCGCGACGGTAGCACCAACATTGGTGCCCTTGGAGTCATTGATGTAATCCACCTCGCCGACCCGCCGGATGAACTCGCAGCGATGGGGCAGCCCCCTGAAGCTCCTCGCGGTCTCCAGCATCACCTCCATAGGCAGGCCCGCCGCGTGCCCCAGCGCCAGGGCTGCCATCACGTTGCTGATGTTGTGACGCCCCATAAGACCCAGCTCGTCGGCCAGTAACAGGTTGTCGAAACCGAAGGTAATCCAGGTTCCTTCATCGTCATCCCGGGTGCTGAACGTATCGGGATTGATTCGATGGAAACCGAAGCACAGGAACCGAAGGTTGTCCCGTGCCATCGGCGTGCTCAGCGCGTCATCCAGGTTTACAACCGCATTCCTGCAGCCATTGAATATCCGCTGCTTGGCCTGGAAATATTCCATCTTGGTGGGGTAGCGATCCATATGATCATCGCTGACGTTCAGGACGGTTGCCGCCAGGGCATTGAGCTCACGGGTCGTCTCCAACTGGAAACTGGACAACTCAAGCACATAGAGATCTGCGCCACGACCGAGGAGATCCAGTGCAGGGGTTCCGATATTACCGCCCACCTCCACACGACGACCGGCAGCCTTTGCCATTTCGCCCACCAGGGTGGTCACTGTGGTTTTACCGTTGGAGCCGGTGATGGCCACAATCGGTGCATCCGCCGCTTCTACGAACAGGTCGATGTCGCCACGGATAGCCGCGCCCGCGTCTGCCGCATGGCGGATGGCAGGCTCAGCGATACTGATACCCGGGCTGACGACCAACTCGTTGAAGCCGGCGAACAACTCGCTGTCAAAATCACCGAGATGCACCGGGAGCTCTGGCCATTGCGCCTTCAGCTCATCCAGACCGGGAGGCGACATTCGGCTATCGACCACGGCAACTTCACGGCCTTTTTCGCACAGATAGCGCACGCAGGAGAGCCCGGTTTTACCGAGCCCTACAACCAGTGTGCGACGATCTGAAACGATGACACCCATGGTGCTCTGCTTCCCTATCTCAGTTTCAGGCTGGCAAGGCCAACCAGTACAAGTACAACGGTGACCACCCAAAAGCGCACGATAACGCGCGGCTCGGGCCAGCCTTTCAATTCAAAGTGGTGATGCAATGGCGCCATGCGGAATATCCGCCGGCCTGTCAGCCGGAAAGACGCCACCTGCAGAATCACGGATATGGTTTCCATCACGAACACACCGCCCATGATGAACAGCACAATCTCCTGCCTCACGATGACCGCAACCACACCCAGGGCCGCGCCCAGCGCCAGCGCGCCCACATCGCCCATAAACACCTGGGCGGGATAGGTGTTGAACCACAGGAAACCCAGACCCGCGCCCACCAGCGCGCCGCAGAACACGATCAGCTCCCCGGTGCCCGGCAGGTGGGGAATCAGCAGGTATTCAGCAAACTGCGCGTGGCCTGATACATAGGCAAATATGCCCAGGGCCGCGGCCACCATGACGGTGGGCATGATCGCCAGCCCATCGAGGCCGTCCGTGAGGTTTACCGCGTTACTGCTGCCCACAATCACGAAGTAACTCAGCAGAATGAACAGTACCGGGCCCAGGGTCAGCGACACATTCTTCAGGAACGGCACGTAGAGCGACGTTTCCTGGGGCAGCGAGGAGCTCATGAACAGCGCAATTGCCGCCGTAGCACCAATCACCGACTGCCAGAAATACTTCCAACGGGCCGGCAGGCCGCGGGGATTACGCTCCACCACCTTGCGATAGTCATCCACCCAGCCAATGGCCCCGAACAACAGGGTGACCAGAATGGCGACCCAGACATACCGGTTGCTGAGGTCAGCCCAAAGCAGTGAGCTGACGCCCACGGCCACCAGAATCAGGGCTCCGCCCATCGTGGGCGTGCCGGCTTTGCTGAGGTGCGTCTGCGGCCCGTCGTCCCGCACCGCCTGACCGATCTGGTACTGGCTCAGCTTGCGGATCATGAACGGGCCGATAAGCAGGGAAATCAGCAATGCCGTCAGCACGCCGAAAATGCCCCGGACAGTCAGATACTGGAAGACCGTCAACGCGGAAAAATATTGTGAAAGAGCCTCTGTCAGCCAGAGCAGCATGTGTTACCCACCTTTTTTCTAATTCCCTCCACCACGCGATCCATAGCGGAACTGCGAGAACCCTTGACCAGCACCGTCTGCGACTCAGCAGGCCCCTCAAACAGACGACGCACAGCGTCGTCATGGGTCGCACACACCTCAGCGGCGTCTCCGAACCCTTCAACATACCCTTCACAACCGTCACCCACGACCAGCAGGCGCTCAATACCCCGGGCCCTGGCAAACTCACCGACTTCCCGGTGCAGCGCGAGGCTGTCGGCCCCCAGCTCAGCCATTGCTCCCAGCACAGCGACACGGCTGGCTGGACGTGCCGCCAACACACTGAGTGCTGCCTTTATTGAGGCAGGATTGGCGTTATAACTGTCATCAATGACGGTTAATCCGGGCGTTAATTCAAGAATCTGCAGGCGCCCTTTCACCGCCTGCACTGCCCCCAGCCCCTGCCGAACAGCCTCGTCGCTGGCTCCCAACTCACGCGCCGCTGCTATCGCCAGCAATGCATTGGTAATATTGTGCTCACCGTGTAATGGCAGGCTTATATCGCAGGTCCAGCCCTGTGGGCCGCACGCGCGGAAAGCCAGCGAACTGCCGTCATCCCGGACAGCTTCGGAAAAGTAATCACCGCCAGCGGCGGCCTGCCTGCTGACGCCTGCAACCCGACGCCCGCCAGCCCGGTGCTGCCATTTATCAAAGGCCGGATCATCCCGGTTGAGCACAACCAGGCCGGACTCCACAACGCCATCGATGATTTCACCCTTGGCGCGGACGATATTGTCATAGCCTCCGAAGCCCTCAAGGTGAGCCTGCCCCGCATTGGTCAGGACCGACACATCCGGGCGCACGATATTCACTGTATGGGCAATTTCATTCAGCCCGCTGGCACCAAGCTCTATCACTCCATACTCATGTTCCGGGGTGAGCCGGAACAGCGTCAGGGGAACACCGATGTGGTTGTTGAGATTGCCCTCGGTGACGAGGGTATTCCCCACACGGGAGAGGATTGCAGCCACCATTTCCCGTACCGTGGTTTTACCACTGCTTCCGGTGATGGCCACGAACCGGGCCGAACTGGCGTCACGGTTGCCCGCTGCCAGTCTTGCCAGTGCGTCTATGGTGTCGGAGACCAGAATCTGCGGCAGCGCCAACGCCGGATCAGCTTTGTCCACCACCGCAGCTACGGCACCGGCTTTTTCGGCTGCCACCAGGTAGTCGTGCCCATCAAAGTTATCGCCTCGCAAGGCTACAAAGAGGTCGCCGGCGGTGATTTTACGTGTGTCCGTGGAGACGCCGCGGAACACCAGCCCTTCCAGGCTGGCTCCAGTTGTTGTGCCGCCACCCCATTTCAGGGCATCCGTCACCGGGAACGCCTGCATCATGCGACACCCCCGTTCAGAGACAGAGCGTGGCGAACCTGTTCGGCATCGCTGAACGGAATACGCTGGCCCGCCATTTCCTGCCAGGCTTCATGCCCCTTGCCGGCGATCAGGACAATGTCTCCGGCCACCGCCGAGTGAATGGCCTGCCGAATGGCCTCGGCCCGGTCATGAATAACCGTAACCTTCCCGGGATGACTAAAGCCGGCCACGATGTCCGCTGTAATGGTATCCGGGGCCTCATTACGGGGATTGTCATCGGTCACAATAACCACGTCAGCCGCGTTCTCCGCCTCCCGGGCCATTTCAGGGCGTTTACCAGTATCGCGATCGCCGCCGCAACCGAATACGCAGAACAGGCGGCCGGCAACATGGGGACGCAACGCCGCCAGCGCACTGTTCAGGGCATCCGGGGTGTGGGCATAGTCCACAACCACACGGACACCGTTGCCGCCAGCAAACGGCTCAAGGCGTCCCGGTGGTGGCGCTAGCTTCTCAACGGCACGCTGAACCCGCTCAACCGGCACACCCAGACTGAGAACCGCGGCCATGGCGGCCAGAATATTACTGACGTTGAAACTCCCCAATACCCGCGCGGCAATGTCGAAACGGCCCCAAAGCCCATCTACACTGGCCGTGAATCCATCGATGGATGGCGAGAATTCCGTAAGCCAGAGTTCGGTCTGGGATTCGTGCAGGCTGTAGCGGACACGATCGCATTTGCCCTCAAGCTGCTCATAGAGCTGCCTTCCGAACGGGTCATCAAAATTGACCACGGAGAAATGCAGTTCTTCGCGCTCAAACAGACGAGCCTTGGCGGCGCCATAGGCCTCCATGGAACCGTGGTAATCGAGATGATCCCTGGTGAGATTGGTAAAGACCGCCCCAGTCATGGTCAGGTTATCGATACGCCCCTGATCCAGGGCGTGGGACGATACTTCCATCGCTGCTGCACGCCCACCCTGTGCGAGAATCCTCGACAGAACACGGTTCACCTGAACAACATCAGGGGTTGTATGTGAACCCTCCTGTAGCGCACCGGGCATGCCATAACCAAGGGTACCTATAACACCACAAGGGGTGCCGGTTTCCTGTAACAGCGTGGCAATGTAATGACTTACCGACGTTTTGCCATTGGTGCCTGTTACGCCTATCAGGCGCAGCCGCTGGGAGGGGTGCTCAAAGAACCGGTCCGCGATCTTCCCGAGTTGGGCCCGCAAGTCCATCACTGGCACGATCAGCACGCCTTCATGCTCATGGCATTCGTCCGCCCGGGCCACTTCCAGCAGAATAACGGTGGCACCAGCGTCGATGGCCTGCTCGATATAATGATCCGCGGGCGTTCGGGTACCCGCCAGGGCAACAAACGCATCGCCGGCCCTGACCTCCCGGCTGTCTGTTTTCAGGCCGTGGATAGTGACATCAAACACCGATGGCACCGGCGCAATTCCCTGCAACAATGTGCTGAGTGATGTAATACACATACCCCTAACCCCGCTCCCCGGAAGCCTGACGCGGCTCTTTCGCCTCGCCCAGCTCCAGTTCCGGTTTTACATTCAGCAGCCGTAACGCATCCCCCATCACCCGGGCGAATACCGGTGCAGCCACTTCACCACCGTAATATTCTCCGGACTGGGGAGCATCAACAGCCACTACCGTGACGATTCTTGGATTGTCGATCGGAGCCATACCGGCAAATATTGCCTTGTACTGGCTTTCTTCATAGCCGCCCTTGCCAACCAGGTGAACGGTTCCGGTTTTGCCACCAGCGGAATAAAACCCTGGCTGGGCCCGTTTTCCCGTTCCATTTTCCACCACTTCCCGCAACATTTCCCTGATCTGAAATGAGACTTCTTCTGAAAGAACTCGTTCCCCCACCGGCGGTTGATCCGTTTTAAGCAGGCTCAGCGGGTAACGGATACCGCCGTTGGCCAGCACCATGTAGGCCTGTGCCAGCTGAAGGGCGTTAACACTCATGCCATAGCCATAGGAAAGGGTTGCCTCTTCAACCGGCCTCCATTTCGGCGGCGCTGGCAAAACACCGACTGCCTCCCCCGGGAACCCGATTCCCGTGGGCTGGCCCAGTCCGAGGCGGGCATACAGATTTCTTATGCTGTCGCCGCCCAACTCAGTGGCAATCTTGCTGATACCGACGTTGCTCGATTTCGCAATCACATCCGTCAGGCTTATCACACCATAATTCCGGTTATCACGAATCGTAAAACGACCAAAGCGCCGATACCCCGGCGCTGTGTCTATCGTGCCTGAAGCCTTGAATTTTCCTGACTCCAGAGCTGCTGCCATGGACACCGGCTTCATGGTGGAGCCGGGCTCGAACAGATCAGTAATCGCCTTGTTCCGCAATCGGTCGGGGCTGAGCTGGGTGCGGTCATTGGGGTTGTAGGACCCCTGGTTCACCATGGCCAGCACCTCACCGGTATCTACATCCAGCATTACCAGAGTGCCGCCCCTGGCACCGTGGGCGCCAACCACTGCCTTGAGTTCGCGATAGGCCAGGTATTGCAAACGCAGGTCAATGCTGAGGGAAAGGTCACGACCTGGTTTGGCATCACGAATCAGTGTCAGATCCTTGATGACACGGCCGCGATTGTCTTTGAGTACGCGTTTACGACCGCTTTCGCCGCTTAGCCACTGGTTGTAAGCCAGCTCGATACCTTCCTGGCCACTTTCATCAATACTGGTGAAACCGACAACATGGGCAGTCACCTCGCCGGCCGGGTAGTAGCGGCGATATTCCTGTCGGCTGTAGAGCCCAGGAATACTCATGGCTAGCACCTGTTTTGCTGTTTCCGGCTGCAACTTTCGGCGCAGGTAGATAAATTCCTTGTCTGCGTATTTGCGCAGCTTCTGCCTGAGCCGGGCCTCCTCGAGGCCAAGCAACCTGGCAACATTCGCCAGGCGCGGCTCATCAGCCTCAACCTGTGACGGATTGGCCCAGATAGTCTGAACCGGCGTACTGACCGCCAGCGACTCACCATGACGATCCGTGACGACCCCGCGGTGGGCATCAATACTTTCCACCCGTATGGTTCTCACGTCGCCCTGCTTGCGCAGGAACTCGTTGTCCACCACGTGCAGATCCACAAGGCGCCACGCCAGGGTGCCTACCACCAGGAGAAAAACACCCAGCACAGTGCCATACCGCCAGGCTCCAAGCCCGGCAGCCAGTCGCTGGCCCCATGATGTTGTCTTTCCCTGATCGGACAATTTTTTCACCTTACGGTTTGTTGTTATCGTTTAGCGCGCCCCGACAAGCGGCGCCATCAATGGCACCAGAACGATGTCCTGCTTACCGGGCACAACCATGTCAAAACGCTCGGAAGCCAATTGCTCCACCCTGCCGTGTGCACTAAGCGCGCTCTGCTCCAGCAGCAACTGACTCCACTCACGCTGGTAATTGTCACGTTGCTCCTGCAGCTGCGACAGGGTATTGAACAACTCCCGGTTCTCGTGAGCACTCACCACAACCCCCAGCGATGACAACACCAGGAGCATTACCAGCCCCATGGATATCAGCACACGCTTCTGCTGAAGAGCTGCGAACACCTGCTGCGACAGCCTGACCGCCGTAGCGACTCCGTCCCGCACACGCTGCTTGTTCAGTCGTGCTGTTTTTGTTGGCCTTTCAATGGCTACCGCGCCCATGATTACGCGCTCCCCTGACTGTGTTTACTTATGTTTTTCCGGTATCCGCTCGAGAACACGCATAACCGCGCTTCTCGCCCGTACGTTATCGCTGACTTCTTCAGTATTCGCCTTGTTCGCCTTGCCGATCAGGCGAAACGCCGAGGCTTCCTGCTCTGCGGTCACCGGAACGCCCTTTGGCAATCTCGGGCCACGGGCAAGATCCCGCATGAACCGTTTAACCAGACGGTCTTCCAGCGAGTGAAAACTGATCACCACCAGCCTTCCGCCGGGCATCAGCTTTTCAACCGCTGCGCTAAGACCGGCTTCCAGGTCTTCCAGCTCCCGATTGATAAAAATTCGGATGGCCTGGAAGGTCCGGGTAGCCGGATGCTTGTGTTTTTCTTTCTTTGGCACCGCCTCACTGACCAGCGAGGCCAGTTGATGCGTGGTCTCGAGCGGAGTTTCTTTGCGGCGCTCCACAACGAGACGGGCGATACGCCGGGAGAATCGCTCCTCGCCGTATCGCCAGATCACGTCTGCAATGTCTTTCTCATCCGCTTCAGCCAGCCACTGGGCCGCGCTCGGTGCCTGGCCCGGATCCATTCTCATGTCCAGCGGGCCATCCCGCATGAAGCTGAATCCGCGGCTGGCGTCATCCAGTTGCGGGGATGAAACACCAAGATCCAGCAGCACGCCATTAACCTTCATCCATCCCTGCGCGTCCGCAGCCACTCCAAGATCGGCAAAGGAACCGTGAAAGGGATGGAAGCGGGCATCTTCTGCCGCCAGTTTCCGGGCAACCCGAACTGCTTCCGGATCCTTGTCGATGCCCATCAACTGCCCCGCCGAACCGAGCTGCCCCAGGATTAAACGACTGTGACCGCCGCGCCCAAAAGTGCCATCGATATAAACGCCTTGCGGATCGTTAACCAACAGCTCCACCGCCGAGTCCAGAAGCACGGAGCGGTGCCGATACTGCCCGGCCTGCTCCTGCTCGTGGCCGGGGGTCATAGCGACAATGCCTCCATTTCCGGCGGCATTTCGTCTTCGTCGGACGACTCATCCAGCCAGGCGAACCAGCGCTCTTCACTCCAGAGTTCCAGTTTTTTGCCCTGGCCGATCAACATCAGTTTTTTCTCCAGTAGCGCGTAACTGCGCAGTGTGGGCGGCACCAGGATGCGACCGGCGGAATCCAGCTCCAGCGGCGTGGCATGCCCGAGCAACAGGCGCTGCAACCGACGAGCAGCCTTGTTCATGTTGGGCAGTGCTTCGATCTGTGGCCTAAGTGCCTCCCACTGCGGCTCGGGATAGAGCAGCAAACAGCGCTCTTCATCGGCATTGGCCGTCAATACAATGCGGCCGCCACAGGCATGCGCGAGCTCTTCACGCACCTTGGCGGGGATCGCAAGGCGACCCTTCGCATCCATATTGATGGCATGACTGCCAAGAAAATTGCTCATTTGCACCTATTCCGGGGTTCTGAAACCACAATTAACCACTAGAAACCACTTTTTCCCACTTGTGCACACTATAGAAACACGCAATACACAATGCAAGCGCCGTGAACGGCACCACACCTGGAAAAGTTCCTTTTATGACAAGAGGTTACAGAACAAGATTGGCAAGAGACTGGAGATTACGAAAAAGAAAAACCCAAAAATCAATCACCTGCAGATATAACTGAAGATGACAAGTGAGGTTTAAGATTTTTTGGCTATAAAAGCACGCTGGTGAGAATGACTGATGTCACATTAAGCGGAAAAGAAAAAAGAGCTCGCCGGTAAGCCGGGTTCTGTCTGGGACAGTCATTCATCTAGGGCCTGCGTCACCGCAGGCCTCAAGCGACCTACCCGAATCCAGCGCGGGCCACGCCATCGGATTCCTATTTGGTCTTGCTCCAGGTGGGGTTTACCATCGCCGTGGACTGTTGCCAGCCACGCGGTGCGCTCTTACCGCACCATTTCACCCTTACCGGTGATCGTGAACATGTCACGGCCACTTAGGCGGTATACTTTCTGTTGCACTTTCCGTCGGCTCGCGCCGCCCAGGCGTTACCTGGCACCTTGCCCTATGGAGCCCGGACTTTCCTCCCCCGGATAAACCGGCGGCGACTGTCTGGCGAGCTCGGGCGTGACCATACTCCAGCTCACGGCACCAGGCAAGGAAAAACGACAACCCACTATTGCTCTTTCAGCGCAAGTGCCCGCTGATAGAGTTCGTTCTTGGGCCGGCCAGTCAGTTCCGCTGCCAGTTTTGCTGCCTTTTTGACGGGAAGCTCCTTCAGCAGTACACCCAGCACACGATCCACTTCCACGGAACCCACCGCCACTTCCGCATCACTGGCCCCGTGAACCATCACCACAAATTC
>CAZFPG010000018.1:0-4588 GCA_964521055.1 uncultured Marinobacter sp. | reverse complement strand
GCACTCAAGGCAGTAACAAGGGCGCAGGCGCCAGGGACCGGACTGACCCGAAAGCCACGTGCCCGAGCCTCCCGAACCAGTACATAGCCGGGGTCGGAAATCAACGGAGTCCCGGCATCCGAAATCAACGCCACATCCTGGGATGCAGCAAGCTTTTCCAGCACCTGACCGGCTTTGTCGCGCTCATTGTGGTCGTGCAGCGCCATCATCGGCTTGCGAACCCCCAGATGCTGCAACAACCGCCCGCTATGCCGGGTATCCTCGGCGGCGATGACGGAAACCCGCGACAGAATGGCAGTGGCCCTGGGGGACATATCATCCAGATTGCCGATGGGAGTCGCCACGATATAAAGCGTGCCAGAATGTTCTGGCCGGTCATTCTCCGAGCTCACAAATACCTCTCTTTGCTCCGGCGTATGACACCAACGTCATGTGAATTCACGTGGGAGCTGTTAAACTTGCTGGCCTGATGATTCACCAAACCATTTACGGGAAGCCCGGCGGAATCAGGGCTTCCGGCATGATGCCGCCGATTACCCGGCGCCACAAGCGTAATAACCCGGAGTATTGTGAGCCAGCCATGACCAGATACCGCCAGAACCTGAGAATCACCGCCCTTTTTATGGCGGTGGTACTGCTATTTGCGGGTTGCGCCAGCGTGAACCTTGAATCTCACGTTGCCGAGAGCGCCAGCGAAGCACTCGACGTCGCAGCGAGCGAAACCGACCGGCAAGAAGCACACACCTACCTGTTACGGGCGGCAGACAGGTTCCAGAACCGCAACCAGCATCGCGACGCCAGGACACTTCTGCAGAGTGATCAGTTTGACGCAGCCAACGAAGAAACCGCAAATCAGCTGATTCTCCTGTCCATGGCAAGCGCGACAGCCCTGGATGACGCCCGGTGGGCAGACGACATCGCATCCGAAATTGCACCAGACCACTTTCTCAATTACGAGCGAAACCTGCTCGAGCGTGCGGCAAAACTGCAGGAGCAGACCTACCGACTGGCAGACGACAATCTCGCAGCCGCCATCACTCTGATCCTGCTCGCCGGAGCAGATACTGACGCCGACACCCAGGCTCTCCACGATGCCATCTGGCAGAACCTGAAACAGACTCCCGCCTCCGAACTGGCGGACGAGGAAGGTCGCGCCATTGGCTACGAGGCCCAGGGCTGGCTTGAGCTGGCCGGAATTCTCAGAGAGCCGGGCGTTAATCTGGACGAACAGGGCAGGATGATCCGTAGCTGGCAGAACAACTGGCCCGACCACCCGGCGGCCTCAACCCCACCAGCAGAACTGAAACTCATTGCCAGTCTGGCGGAGACGCGCCCGGAAAGGATTACACTGGCAGTTCCCCTCAGCGGGTCACTCGCCAGCGCAGGCGTCGCCATCCGTGACGGCTTTTTTGCCGCATACTATGAGGACGAGTCAGCGGATCGCGAGAAAGTCAGCGTCCGGGTCGTGGACACCTCTGACAGCTCTTTCCCTCAGCTCTATAAGGAGCTGGTGGATGATAACCAGGACCTGATCGTCGGCCCGCTGGAGAAAGATGCTTTGGCGACACTGTCTGAAATGGATTCCTTGCCGGTTCCCGTTCTCGGACTGAACTATCTGCCTTCCGACACCGAAGCGCCTTCCGGACTCTATCAGTTCGGGCTCTCCGCAGAAGACGAAGCGCGACAGATTGCAGACCGCATGACGGCGGAGGGCGTTGACCAGATTCTGGTGCTGATTCCTGCCGGCGACTGGGGCGACAGGCTGGAGAATGCCCTACTTCAGCGCCTGGAAGAAAATGACGGTATGGCACTGGACATAGAACGCTATTATCGTGAGGACAACCTCCGGGCCGTGACCGCTGATCTGCTGGGCATCACCGTTTCCCGCGAGCGCGCCATCGATGTCGAACGCACAGCCGGTATGGATGTGGAGTTCGAATCGCGGCGCAGGCAGGATGCTGACGGCATCGTTATGGTCGCCGAGCCCACCGTTGCGCGACAGTTCAAGCCATTGTTCGCGTTCTACTTCGGCGGCAACCTGCCAGTATACTCACCATCCATGGTTTACGAGGGCAATCCCGATCCTTCCCGGGACCGGGACCTGAACGGCGTGATTTTCACCGATACGCCCTGGATACTGGAAGACGATAACCCGTTCCGCAGTGTAGTAAAAGAGGCCATGCCCGACATCAGGGGCCAGCTCGGCCGCCTCTTTGCCATGGGCGCAGACGCCTGGAACCTGAGCAAACGTCTGCCACTCTTACGCCAGGTGGAAGGTGCCGTTATTGAAGGTCAGACAGGCAAGCTGACCATGACTCCCCAGGGCAGCATTCACCGGGAGCAACTGTGGGCAAGGTTCCGTAATGGGACACCAGAGAGACTGCCACCGCTGGAGGAGCCGGACTCCACGGAAACACAGGAAGTGAGCGAACTCACCGAACAGGAATAGCAATCACAGGATGCAGCCATGGACGGCTCCCAGAAAACCCGAAAATCAACCGGTAGTCATGCAGAAGGCGTTGCCGCCCGTTACCTGGCAAGCCGAGGCGTCAACATCCTTGAACGCAATGTGTTCAGCCGGGGCGGTGAAATCGACCTGGTCGGCGTTGAAGGTGAAACCCTGGTATTTTTCGAAGTCCGCTTCCGGGGAGGCGGCAGCCTGGCCGGTGCCGCAGAGTCCATAACCCCCACGAAACAGAAACGACTGATCAGGGCCGCCTCGTTCTATCTGCACAAGCACGGTCTCTGGAATGCCAACAGTCGCATCGATGTTGTTGCGATAGCACCGGGAGAAAGCAGACAATACCGGATACAATGGATCAAAAATGCCATTCAGGCCTGACTATGACGGATACCGAACAACAGATAAACCAGTGGTTCGCCAACCACATGGAGCACACCGCGCATGCTGCCAGTTCCACGGCGCCGGGCATAGAGCGGGCCTCGAACGCCCTGGTTGGGAGCCTGCTCAACGATGGCAAGATCATTACCTGTGCCAATGGTAACGCCAACATTCTCGCCCAGTACTTCTGCACTGCCCTGCTGAATCGCTTCGAACAGGATCGCCCTGCACTGCCAGCCATCAACCTCGGGGCCGATGCAACAACCTATTCAGCAATCTGTCGGGACAATCGTTTCAACGACACGTTTTCCAGGCAGGTACGCGCTATTGGCAAAGCCAATGATCTGTTGATGGTTTTTGTGGATGATGGCCACAAGGCCAACCTGATACAGGCCATCCAGGCGGCCCATGACAGGGAAATGACCGTGGTAGTCCTGAGCGCCAAGGAAAAGACAGACATTACGTCGCTACTTCACCCTGAAGACCATGAAATTGCGCTCGACAATCTGTCGCCCACCGCATCAACGCCACTCATGCTGGTGATTATCAACGCCCTCTGCGGGCTGATCGACGAGAAACTTTTTGGCGGGTAAGAAAAAAGCCAACGGGTTCTTCAGCTGGCTTTTCTGGCTCACTCTTGCTTTTCTGGCTTAAACAGCATTACTTGACCACCTTCAGGGTGGGCCGACCACTGGGGCGATCTCCACTCTGGCCGCCATCACCGCTGTTGTCTGCATCCTTGCCGCCGGGGCCTTCCGGATCAGGCGAGCCAGGCTCGCTACCAAACACCATACCCTCGCCATTTTCCTTGGCGTAGACAGCCATAACCGCCTGCAACGGAATAAACACCTGCATCGGTACGCCGCCAAAACGGGCGCTGAACTCCAGTGCACCATTACCAATCACCAGGCCGCGAACTGCCCCGGGGCTGATATTGAGCACGATCTGCCCATTTGCAACATGCTCGGTCGGAACCTGGACGCCCTGCACTCCTGCATCGACCACGATATAAGGCGTGCAGTCGTTGTCGAGAATCCACTCATTGAACGCCCTGACGAGGTAAGGACGGCTCGATGTCATGGTTATTTTGCTATCAGGCACTGCCTTTCTCCTGAACCGGTTTCAGGCTCTGCTAATCAACTGCGGATATCTTCTTCCAGATCCGACAGGCTCGCCTTGAACCCTTCACGGCTGAAAATGCTATCCATATACTTTTGAAGCGGCTTTGCCTGTTTTTCATTGAGTTCGATTCCCAATGACGGCAAACGCCACAGAATAGGTGCAATGCAGCAATCTACTATAGTGAACTCTTCCGACAGGAAAAACGGCATCTCACCAAACAATGGCGCTGTCGCCAAAAGACTTTCACGAAGCTCCTTGCGGGCGACCTCTGACGCTTTGGCGTTGGGCTGGGCAAGAATCTGATCAACCAGTCCACACCAATCCTTCTGGATACGGTGAATCATCAGCCGGCTGTTTGCCCGTGCCACCGGATATACCGGAAGCAATGGTGGATGCGGGAAGCGCTCATCCAGGTATTCCATCATGATATTAGGCTCGTAGAGCACAAGATCACGATCCACCAGGGTCGGCAGGGCATTGTAGGGATTCAGGTCGGCCAGCTCTCCGGGCGGGTTGTCCGGATCAACATTTACCACGTCAACCGTTACACCCTTTTCTGCCAGCACAATGCGGACTCTGTGGCTGTAATGACTGGCCGGGTCCGAGAAAAACGTCATTGATGAC
>CAZFPG010000017.1:0-18858 GCA_964521055.1 uncultured Marinobacter sp. | reverse complement strand
ATCCCCTGGCTGCTGGTGGCCGAACGCCTGTGCCAGTCCGGCCAGACCCTGTCGTCCCTCATCGACGCCCGCATCGAAGCCTACCCGGCCAGCGGCGAAATCAACCGCACCATCGCCGACCCACCCAAGGTCATCGCCGCCATCGAAGCGAAATACAGTGTAGGCGCCAAAAACGTCTCCCACGTCGACGGCGCAAGCATCGAATTCGACGACTGGCGCTTCAACCTCCGCATGTCCAACACGGAGCCGGTTGTACGCCTGAACGTGGAATCGAGGGGGGATATTCCGTTGATGAAAAAGAAAACAGAGGAATTGTTGACCGAAATGCAGAGACTGAACGAGGAAGGCTAACTCAAAGCTCTGGGGCTGGGCGGGGCGATACCTGTGTCAGAAACTGTGCGGAGCCATGGATGGCGGAGCTCAAGCGTCACATGGATGTGCCGCAAGGAGCGTGTTTCTGACACAGGTATCGCCCCGACCTGTCTTGTACCAACAGCCAAAAATACTTCAAAGCCAGTCGTTCAGCATAATCCCGATACCAATCCTCTGAATCCGCTGATTGTAATCAATCAGACTCTCCCCATAGCCATTGTAATAATGGATATACCCCTTGATCGTATCCCCCATGGGAAAGCTATACCCCACTTCAACAGACGTCTTGTTATCCTTTGACCGCAGATTGTTCATCATATTCAGAGACAGCGTCCGGTCCTCCGACCACTTGTAGATGAACCGGTAGTTGGCATACCCCAGATACCGGTCAATATCCGGGTTATCATCCTCGCTTTTGCTCTCCGGCAACCGATACCACGGCTGCACCATGAACAGCCAGCGGTTATAGCTGTAGGCCGCCGACGCCATAATCCGGTTCCAGCTACGGGAGCGGGGCTCGGCCTGGCCATTGGACTCATGGTTAAAGCCCACTGTGACACCACTGACAGTGCCCGGCCCGAGGTCATAGTCGGTGGCATACCGCAGGAAGAATTCCGGCTCGAAATTGGTTTCACGGAACGGGGCGGAATCATCCGTGTTGTAAACCTGCCAGAACGATTTCTGGGTATAACCGAACCAGAACGTCGTGCGCCCATCCAGCCAACCGGTGAGCAGTGGCACCTTGAAACTGATCTGGTACTTGGCCTCCTGGTTGTCGATGCCATAATCGTAATCAGTAGTCCCCAGCCTTGGGCTTGTGGGCATGCGGTTGGCGTTTTTCATATAGCTGAAAGGCAGAATGTACATGGGCCGGTGGCCGACAAAACTGCCGGAGAAGGAGAAAATGGCTTTTTCCGCCGCTGCGTAGCGATTCAGCAGTGCTGACATCACACCGGTATCGTCCTTGCCCCCTTCTTCCAGTTCCTCCACGGTGGCATCATCCTCTTCGGCGTTGGCCAGCTCTTCATACTCCAGGGCCTCGACGGAATCGGAAATGGCATCGACTTTGTCATCCGGCGCCTTGTCCCGCGCCTCTGCCGGGTCATTGATGGCGTCATAGCAAGCCAGGCGCTGGACACCCTCTTTGATCAGGGCGCATTCTTCCGGTGATATCTCGTCAAAGTTTGCTTCCGTCGGAGTCTGGTGCTCTGAGGCAGAGATCACCGGTGCCGCGCAGAGGCATAAAGCGAGACTGGTGGCTCGCAGGGATAGAAAATCGAAAGTGCCTTGCATTGCGCTGTCCTTATGCATTGGAGAGGCTGATCCAGGTGTTGGCGATACCGAAAGCCCAGACGCCGAGCAGGGTCATCACCAGCAATGAGAATACAATCTTGTGACGCGTTCTGCGCTCCGCAGCTGCAGCTACCACCCAGCGCAGATACATCAGGCCGATAAAGCTGATAAACACCGCCAGGCTGGCAGCTGCAGGAATCAGTAGCCAGGCGGGATTGAGTTCGGCGCCGTCTCCGGCGCGGCTGGAAAACCATCCCATGGACACCAGCAATACAGCCAGCGCCGCAAACTCGGTAATCAACAGGGGTTTGCGCCAGTGATGGGGGTGCGATTGATTCGCATCAGGCATAAAATCCGACCCTCTGAGTCTGTTTTGTGTATGGTACCCGCAATAGACGGGCAGGGCCTTCTGACTTACGAAATGGCAACGAAACCGGTTGAATAGGTACGTTCATTTTGCACTTTGGTTTTTTTGCCCCGCCGCAATCGCTATAATGCGTCGACTGATTATTATAACGCCCAATTGCGAGGTGCATTGTGAAGATGAAGAGAGTCCTGGCTGCCGTATTGCTTGGCTTCGGCCTGACAAAAGTGGCTGTAATGGCCAATGTTGAAGATGAAATCCGCTCCCGTATTGCTCCGGTCGGTGAAGTTTGCGTAGAAGGGGAAGACTGCGGAGAAGCATCAGCGCCCCAGGAATCGGCAAGCTCAGAGCCTCGTTCCGGTAATGAAGTCTATGATGCCGCTTGTTCAGCCTGCCACAATTCCGGTGCCGCAGGCGCTCCCAAGCTGGGCGACACGGGTGCCTGGGGTGACCGCATCGATAAAGGGCTTGAGACACTGGTGGATCACGCCATCAACGGTTTCAACGCCATGCCGGCGAAGGGCGGCTGCTCCAACTGTTCCGATGAGGAAATCGAGGTGGCTGTCGAGTACATGGTTGAAGAGAGCGAATAAACTGCCTCTGCATCATCTCTGAATCGAAAAGCCCCGCACTGCGGGGCTTTTTGGTGAGGGCTGGCGGATTTCAGCTTCCCAGGTCCCCCAGCAGGGCGCTCAGCGTGGCCTTGCCCTTCTTCTGATTGGCTTCCACGTCCAGGTCGCCGGTGCCTTCCCAGCGCAGGTCGTCTTCCGGGAGTTCGTCCAGGAAACGGCTGGGGATGGTTTCCAGTTTCTCGCCATACTGTTTGCGCTGGGCCGCGAACGTAAGGGTAAGGGTTTCCCTGGCCCGGGTAATGCCCACGTACATCAGGCGTCGTTCTTCCTCGATATTGCCTTCCTCAATGCTCGATCGGTGGGGCAGGATTTCTTCTTCCAGCCCCATGATAAACACATGTGGAAATTCCAGGCCCTTGGAGGCATGCAGGGTCAGTAACTGGACCTTGTCGCTGTCGTCCTCTTCTTCCCTTTGCTCCATCATGTCCCGCAGGATAAGGCGGCTGATGGCGTCTTCGATGCCCATTTCGTCGGCCGTCCCCTTGCCGTCGTCCAGCATGCGCTGGATGGATTCCACCAGGTACCAGATGTTCTCCATCCGCCGTTCCGCCTGTTTGGGCGAACCGGAGTGCAGGTGCAGCCACTCCTCGTACTCAATGTCGGTAAACAGCTGCTTGATGACCGGGATCGGGTCTTCGCTGTGCAGGCGCTCACAGGTATTGTCCACCCAGTGGGCAAAACGGCGCAGGCGGTCCAGCCCTTTTTCCGTAACATGGGTTTCCGCGCCCATGTCGCCCAATGCCCGGAACAGGCTGACATTGCGGGAGCGGGCATAATGGCTCAGCTGTTCCAGGGTGCGGGGGCCAATTTCCCGGCGGGGCACGTTCACCACCCGCAGGAATGCGGCATCGTCATCGGGGTTAACCAGCAATCGCAGATAGGACATGGCGTCCTTGATCTCGTTCTTGGAGAAAAAGGACTGACCGCCGGAGATTCGGTAGGGAATCTGGTAAGCCTGCAGTTTCATTTCCAGCAGTCGCGCCTGGTGGTTGCCCCGGTAAAGCACGGCAAAATCCCGGAAGGCCAGGCCTTTCTTCAGTTTCTGGTCGAGGATTTCCGTGGCCACCCGCTCGGCTTCCGCGTCCTCGTTGCGGCAGCGCACGATACGTAGCTCGTCTCCGACGGTGTGGTCACTCCACAGGGCTTTTTCAAACACGTGGGGATTGTTGGCGATGACCGTGTTGGCACAGCGAAGGATGCGCACGGTAGAACGGTAGTTCTGTTCCAGCTTGACGATCTTCAGGCTGGGAAAATCTTCCTTCAGCTGGGCCAGGTTTTCCGGCCGGGCGCCGCGCCAGGCGTAAATGGACTGGTCGTCATCGCCCACGACGGTGAATGCGGCGCGCTCCGCCACCAACAGTTTCACCAGTTCGTACTGGCACACGTTGGTGTCCTGGTACTCATCCACCAGCATGTAGCGGATTTTCCGGCGCCATTTCTCTAATACCTCCGGATGATTGCGGAATAACTGAACTGGCAGCAGAATCAGGTCATCGAAGTCGACCGCATTGTAGGCTTTCAGGTACTCGTTGTAGTACCGGTAGATAATGGCGATGCGTTGTTCGCGCTCATCCGCGGCACGGCTCCAGGCATCCTGGGGGCTGCGCATGGCGTTTTTCCAGGACGAGATGGTCATCTGGACATCGGACAGCTCATCACCGGCGTCCGCGCTGGCTTCCCGCACCATCAGGTCCTGAAGCAGGGCCTTGGCGTCTTCCGCGTCGAAGATGGAAAAGCCGGGGTGGTAGCCCAGGTGCTCGTGTTCCTCACGGATCATGTTCAGCCCGAGGTTATGGAACGTGGAAACGATCAGTCCGCGGGTCAGCTTGCGATCCACCAGGCGGCTGACGCGCTCTTTCATTTCCCGGGCTGCCTTGTTGGTGAAGGTGACCGCGGCAATGTGCCGCCCCGGAATACCGAGATGCTCGATCAGATAGGCCACCTTGCGGGTGATCACGCTGGTTTTGCCACTGCCGGCACCGGCCAGTACCAGCATGGGGCCGTCGGCATACCGGACGGCTTCACTCTGTCGGGGGTTGAGCATGTTCACAATATGGACGCCAAATCGGAATAATATGGGTGAACCCGGAAAGCGGATATTCTACACCAGCAGGACTTGCTGTACCTTGAGGATCTATCAGCTATTCTTTAGGGAATGGAGAAGCTTGCTCACCAGGAACGGGATGCTTGTTGATGACCCTGGCAGTAAAATCGTTTAATTCCGGCCGTGTACGCCTGCTGGTACTGACTCCCGAGTACTCGGATTTTTTGTGGCTGAGTGCATTGCTGGCTGGCGACAGGGAAATGGAGCCGGATCTGACCTGGTGTCCGGACCTGATTGACTGCGACGACCTGATTCGCAATACCCATTTCGATGTCATCCTCTGGGACTGTGTCTTTCATGGTGGTTCCGAAGACGCCTTCCTGCAATACCTGTCGGCGTCCAGTAACGAGAAGCCGGTGCTGGCCATGAGTGCCGAGTCTGCCGCCGAGCGGGCGCCGGACCTGTTCGCCAATGGTGCCGCGGATTACCTGTCCCGCCAGGTGCTCGACCAGTGGAGCTTGCGCAGGGCCGTACGGTGCCTCTGGTACCGGCAACAGCTGTCTGAGTCCGCCCACGGCCAGCTGGGGCGGGAGGTGGCCAGCGGGTTTATCAACCGCGACCTGTTTTTCGATCGCCTGCAGCAGGCATTGCTGAGGGCCGAGCGAGCGACCCAGCGTCTGGCCCTGCTGCACATCAACCTGGACGACTTTCGCAGTTTCAATGAATCCTTCGGCTACCAGAAAAGCGACCAGATTATGCTCAAGCTGGCGGAACGTCTGCGCCAGAACCTGCGGCGGATGGATTCACTGATGCGTATCGGTGGCGATGAGTTCGCCATCATTGTGGAGAAAGTGGAAGACTCCCTGGACATCACCCAGATCATCCGCAAGATCGTGACCGCCCTGGGCGAACCGCTGAGTATCGACGGCCAGAATGTGGTGGTCAGCGCCAGTCTTGGTGTGGCCACCTATCCCGAAGCCGGCGACAGCCCGGAAAACCTTCTGCGGCGTGCCAATCGTGCCATGTTCGAGGCCAAGCGCGATCCGGGAACCAGCTACCGTTTCTACGACCGCCAGTTGCACATTACCGCCGGCTACCAGTTGCGACTGGAGGCCGATCTTCGCAATGCGTTGCGGGGCAATGAACTGGAAGTGTACTACCAGCCTCGGATTGATCTGGCCTCCGAGGAAGTCCGCGGGGTGGAATGTCTGTTGCGGTGGAACCACCCCGAACGCGGGCTGGTAGGCCCGGACGAGTTTATTCCCGTGGCCGAGCGCAGTGGCTTGATCGTGCCTATCGGCTACTGGGTCATCGAGCAGGCCTGCAAGCGCCTGCAGGAATCCTCGGAACTGGGTCACCCCGGCCTGGTGTTTGCCGTCAATCTATCGTTCCGTCAGTTTCACGACCGCAAGATGACCGAAACCATCTTTCGCATCATCTTCAATGCCAATGTGGATACCAGCCTGCTGGAGCTGGAGCTCACCGAAAGCGCCATGATGCACGATCCGGAATACGCGCAGCGATGTCTGCGGGAGCTCAATCAGCTGGGCATCAGTTTTGCCCTGGATGATTTCGGCACCGGCTTCTCCTCCCTCAGTAACCTGCAGCACCTGCCCATCTCTCTGGTTAAAATCGACAAGTCCTTCGTGCAGGAACTGGGGCAATCGGCGGACGCCGAGCACATCATACGCGCCATCATCAGCCTGGCCCACAGCCTGCAGATCAGCGTGGTTGCAGAGGGTGTGGAAACCGAAGGACAGCTGGAATTTCTGCGCCAGCAACACTGTGATGAAATCCAGGGTTACTACTACGCCCGCCCCATGCCCTGGAAAGATCTTGTGCGATTCCTGGACAACCGTAGCCAGGCTGCTTGCCTGCAGCAGTAAGCCGCTGTACCTTTGCGCTTTGACTCGTAAGCATCAGATGAGGTTGCATGAACAGTATCATCAGGCGCATTGCTGACGAACTGGGTGTTCGTGAACAGCAGGTTAATGCCACCGTGGAAATGCTGGATGGTGGCGCCACCGTCCCCTTTATTGCCCGCTACCGCAAGGAAGTCACCGGTTCGCTGGACGACACCCAGTTACGTAACCTGGAAGACCGCCTGCGTTATCTGCGGGAACTGGAAGACCGCCGCTCGACCATCCTCAACAGCATCGAGGAGCAGGGCAAGCTGACCGATGAACTGCGGGCCAGCATCGATGCGGCGGACACCAAGAACCGCCTGGAAGACCTCTACCTGCCGTACAAGCCCAAGCGCCGAACCAAGGCCCAGATTGCCCGCGAGGCAGGGCTGGAGCCCCTGGCGGATGCGCTGTATGACGACCCGGCGCTGGAGCCGGAAACAACAGCCGAAGGCTACCTGAATGTGGATGCCGGTATTGCCGACACCAAGGCGGCTCTTGACGGCGCTCGTTACATTCTCATGGAACGGTTTGCCGAAGATGCGGAATTGCTGGGTGAGCTCCGTGATTTCATCTGGCAGCAGGGGCAGCTCAAGGTCACCGTGGTGGCCGGCAAGGAGAATGAGGGCGCCAAGTTCCGCGACTATTTCGACCATGTCGAGCCGCTGAAAAAAGTCCCGTCCCATCGCGCCCTGGCGATCCTTCGCGGTCGCAACGAAGGCGTGCTGACCTATTCCATTGTAGTGGGCGACGCCGAAGACGACCGTCGCCAGCCACATCCGGCGGAACAGCGCATTGCCGCACGCTGGCGCATACGTGATAACGGCCGGGCTGCGGACCGCTGGCTGTCGGAAGTGGTGCGCTGGACCTGGCGGGTGAAACTGTCGACGCAGATCGAAACCGACCTGATGGCCCAGGTGCGTGAAGCAGCGGAAACCGAAGCCATCAACGTGTTTGCTGCCAACCTCAAGGATCTGCTGCTGTTGGCACCAGCGGGCCCCCGCCCGACACTGGGGTTGGACCCTGGCCTGCGCACCGGCGTGAAAGTGGCCATTATCGACGGCACCGGCCAGGTGGTAGGCCATGGCGGGATTTTTCCACATGCGCCCCGCAATCAGTGGGACCAGTCCATCGAGCAGCTGGCCAAGTGGTGTCGCCAGTACAGTATTGAACTCATCGCCATCGGTAACGGCACCGCCTCCCGTGAAACCGAGAAACTGGTGGCGGATCTGTGCAAGCGCTACCCGGAACTGAAGCTGGCACGAATTGTCGTCAGTGAGTCCGGCGCCTCCATCTATTCCGCTTCCGAGTTTGCCTCCCGCGAACTGCCTGACCTGGATGTCACCATCCGCGGAGCGGTGTCCATTGCCCGCCGCCTCCAGGATCCGCTGGCGGAAATGGTCAAGATTGAACCCAAATCCATCGGTGTGGGGCAGTACCAGCATGACGTATCCCAGGTACAATTGGCCCGCAGTCTGGATGCGGTGGTGGAAGACTGTGTAAACGGCGTCGGCGTGGATCTCAACACCGCCTCCATCCCCCTGCTGGCGCGGGTGTCGGGCCTGAACCAGAGCATTGCCCAGAACATTGTCGACTTCCGTAACCAGAATGGCGTATTCCGTGACCGCAAGCAGTTGCTTAAAGTGTCGCGCCTGGGTGACCGCACCTTTGAGCAGGCGGCGGGCTTTCTGCGTATCGCCAGTGGCGACAACCCGCTGGACCGTTCGTCGGTCCATCCGGAAGCCTATGGTGTGGTCGAGGCCATTGCCCGCAAGAACAACCGCAAGGTTGAGGGCATCATTGGCGACACTGCCTTCCTGCGGTCACTGAACCCGCAGGACTACGTGACCGAGCAGTTTGGTCTGCCGACCATAAAGGATATTATTATCGAACTGGAGAAGCCGGGCCGGGATCCGCGCCCGGAGTTCCGTTTTGCCAGCTTCGAGGAAGGGGTGGAAACCCTCAACGACCTGAAGCCGGGCATGGTGCTGGAAGGGTCGGTCACCAATGTGACCAATTTCGGGGCATTCGTGGATATTGGCGTTCATCAGGACGGGCTGGTTCACATCTCGGCACTGTCGAATACCTTCATCAAAGATCCCCGGGAAGTGGTCAAGGCGGGGGATATCGTCAAGGTCAAGGTGATGGATGTGGACATCCCGAGAAAGCGGATCGCGCTGTCCATGCGTATGGATGATCAGCCGGGTGAAAGGTCCGATAATCATGCTGGCGCCGCTAGCAATCGCAGGGATGGTGGTGGGAAGCCTCCCGCCAGGAACGATCGCCAGAAGGGCGCGGAAAGTCCGCAAAAGGGTGCCATGGCCGGAGCACTGGCACAGGCGCTGGCATCAGCCCGTAAAGACGGCCGTTAATCCGCGCCGCCAAAAACTATACTACTGGCTGTCGGTGCGACCGGCGGTCATCCTAGCAGGAGTCATTCATGGGTGAATCCCGCCATCAGCTTTTTCAGCAGTTCACGGCCAGCCAGTGGGCAGGGTTCAGAAAGGGCGTGGAGAAAGAGGGCCTGCGGGTCGATCGCAACGGCTTTATCGCCCAGACGCGGCACCCGCGTGCGCTGGGTTCCGCGCTGACCCATCCGCGGATCACCACGGATTACTCCGAAGCGCTTCTGGAACTGATTACGCCAGTGTTTGATACCACCCGCGGGATGCTGGACTCGCTCCGGGATACTCACCGGTTCGTGCAGCACAACCTGGGTGACGAAGTGTTCTGGGCTGCCAGCATGCCCTGTGAGCTGGACGGCGACGAGAGTATTCCCATTGCCGAGTACGGCAACGCCAACATAGGGCGCCTCAAGCATGTCTATCGCCAGGGGCTGGCGGTGCGTTATGGCCGCATGATGCAGAGCATTGCTGGCGCCCATTACAATCTGTCATTGCCCGACAGCTTCTGGAGTCTCTGGCAGCAGGCCGTTGGCAACCAGCAAAGCCTGCAGGACTTCAAGTCGGACCAGTACTTCTGGCTGATCCGCAATTTCCGCCGCCGCAGCTGGCTGCTGATGTTGCTGTTCGGGGCGTCTCCTGCGCTTGATGCCAGTTTTGTGGCAGGGGTACGTCACGACCTGGCCAGATTCAGCGACGACACCTGGTGCGGCCGCAGTGCCACATCCCTGCGCATGGGGGACCTGGGTTACCACAACAATGCCCAGGCCTCGCTGAATATCTGTTTCAACGAGTTGAAGACCTACACCGACACCCTGTTCCGGGCCATCCATACCCCGTGGCCACCCTACGAAGAGATCGGTGTACAGCGCGGCGGGGAGTTTATCCAGATCAATACCAGCGTGCTGCAGATCGAGAACGAGTACTACAGCGCCGTGCGCCCAAAACGCACGACCGAGCGGCAAGAGAAGCCGATCCAGGCCCTGGAATCCCGTGGTGTGGAATACATCGAGGTGCGCTGCCTGGATCTGGACCCGTTCTCTCCGGTCGGGGTCAACGAAAGCCAGATCGATTTCCTGGACCTGTTCCTGCTGGACTGCCTGCTGTCTGACAGCCCGCGCATTGACGATGATGAGTGTGACCGTTTGGACGATAACTACCAGGACGTAGTGGCCAGCGGGCGGGACCCGAAACTAACCCTTTGTCGCGCCGGTGAGCCGGTTGCCGTGGGAGAGGCGGCCAGGGCCTTGCTGGATCGCCTGGAGCCGTTGGCGGAGCAGTTGGACGGCTGGAACGGCGACAACACCTATCGTCGCGCCCTTGGTGACCAGCGGGCCAAACTGGGGGAGCCGCTTCAGGTTCCGTCAGCCAGGGTGCTGGAGGCCATGGAAAGCTCAGGTATGGGCCATCGCGAGTGGGGGCTGGAAATGTCCCGACGCCATCAGCAGACATTGCGGGACGAAGGCCTGCCGGCTGAGGTGATGGCGGCGTTCGAGAAAATGAGCGACGATTCTCTCTCGGAACAGGCGGCCATGGAGCAGAGCGACAATCAACCCTTCGGTGAGTTCCTGGAGCAATACCTGCGTTCCTGAGGTGAACAAATCGGCCCCGGCCCGGTTTCACATTCTCTGCGGACCTGTCGCACAGAAACGTAACAAAAGTTTGTCAGGCCCTGGCAGCACTGTTAATTTCTGTAAACAGAACGGCGCCGTTTGATGGTGGCTGATACAGGTAGACGGAGAACCGACATGGCCAGAGACATCAAGCTGGGATGGGATGTGGAGTCCCTGAACAAGGCCTACCGCCAGGGCTACATGGCAGCTTCCATGGGGATGGAGCGCAGCCGGTGCCCGTACCGGGGTGACGTGGTGATTGCCGCCTGGGAAGCGGGCTGGGAAGACGCCGAACAGGTTGCCGGAGAGGTGCAGCCCGCTGATGACCTGTTCTCCCGCATTGCCTGACCAGGCTGTTCTCCCCGCCGCTACTTCTGCACCACAAACTCGGTGAATAACACACCGGTGATGCTTTCGCCGGTTTGCTGCTCTTCCAGTACTGCATTAATTCTTTTCGTGGCCTCTTCCCGCAATGCCTGCTGGGCTTCATTTCCGGACAGCCGGTCGATATCTGTCTGCTCACCGAACAGCATCACCAGTTCGTGGCGCAGTCGGGGCATGTGAGCTTCTACCGCGGAGCGCGTGGTTTCCCTGGACGCCCGGATGGTAACGGCCGCCTTAAGGTAGTTCAGCTTGGTGCCGGGCTCCCCCACATGGGTCACGAAGGCAGGGTCCATGTCGATGTAGTCCGTGATGCCCGGCTCCTCTTCCTGCGCTTCCTGCTCTGCTTCTTCATCGTCCTGGGCGAAGGTGGCAGAGGCGAGGGGCAGGGTGATCAGCAGTGCCAGCAAAAGGTGCTTTGGCTTTAGTGTCATAGGCTTGAAGTTCGTATTGGTTTAAGGTTAAGTGGCTGGGCGCCCTCAGGCACCGCCGATGCTGGGAGAATAGCAGGGTCGATGCAGGGTTGCAGCATCTGGTGGTTTTGCCGCTATGGCGGGACGAACTGTCTGACATCAATGTTCATCAGAGGTATGCATTTGAATTCCAGAGCCGTTTTTTTCCTGATATTCCTGCTGTGTGCTGGCCTGCTTGGTGTGGCCTTTTACATGGAGCACGTCATGGGGCTGGAACCATGCCCGTTATGCTGGTTGCAGCGGTTCGGCTTTATGGCGGCCGGCCTGGTCAGCCTGTTGGCAGCGCTGCACGGCCCTCAGGGGTTTGGTGTCAGGGTTTATGGTCTCTTTCTGGTACTGAGTGCCGGTGCTGGTCTTGGGGTCGCTGGTCGTCAGCTCTGGCTGCAGAGCCTGCCTGCTGATCAGGTTCCGGCGTGCGGTCCGTCCGTGGACTACATGCTGGACGTGTTGCCCTGGATGGAGGTGCTGACGACTGCCCTGAAAGGCACTGGTGACTGTGCTGAAGTAACCTGGCGATTCCTCGGGCTCAGTATCCCGGGGTGGACCGCTGTCTTTTTCACCCTGGTGGTCGTCATTGGTCTGGTACTGATGTTCGGGCCCCGCAAAAAGTCTGACTGGATACAGGGCTGAAACGGTTGCGGCGGACCGTCGGCATGGGGTAACTTGAGACTCGACACAACAAGAAGAATCAAATCGGAACCCGGTAACCGGAGAAGGCATCATGTTGGATAATTGCCGTAATGCCAGGGAGCGTTGGGGTGGTGTCAACGAACTGATTGACCGTTGGCTGAAAGAAAGGCAGGAGTTGCTGGTGCACTATTGCGAGCTGTCCGGCACTACCGATTACTCGCAAACCGAGGCGCTGCGCGAGAAGTTCATCAGGCTCTGCGAGGTGCTGGTGGATTACGTCTCGGCCGGGCACTTCGAGATATACGAGCAGTTGGTACAGGAAGCCAGGGAGTTCAATGATGGCGGTCTGGAACTGGCAGCGAGGCTGTATCCGAAGATCGCGGAAACCACGGAAACGGCACTGAACTTCAATGATCGTCTTAACGGGCAGTCACTGACCGAAGGCGAAATCCGTGAGTTGTTCCAGCAGCTTTCGGAGCTGGGGGAAACCTTGGAGAGCCGCTTTGAAATGGAAGATTTCCTGATCGAACATCTTCACAACGCCCACGCAGAAAAAGTCATGTCATCGGCCTGAGTGGCAAATCCTGGCGGCTTCCCCCGGCCTCACACCGTGAAGCGGGGGAAGGGCAGAGGCTGACGTGATTATTCCGGGTTGATTTCCAGCAGTTCCACGTCAAACACCAGCGTCTCGTTGGGCCCGATCCTCTGGTTTCCACCTGGCCCGTAAGCCAGTTCCGCCGGAATATAGAGCTTGGCGCGGCTGCCCTCGGACATCAGTTGCAGGCCTTCAATCCAGCCCGGGATGACCTGGTTCAGACCAAAAGTTACCGGTTCGCCACGTTCCCGTGAGCTGTCGAACACCTCACCTGAAATCAGTTCGCCGGTATAGTGAACCCGGACACGGTCCTCTCCACTTGGTTTCTCACCATCGCCTTCTTTCAGGATCTCGTACTGCAGGCCTGAATCGGTGGTTTCAACACCGTCACGTTCTGCGTTCTCGGCCAGGAACTCTTCTCCGGCCTCGAGGTTCTTCTGGGCCAGTTCTTCGGTCTGGGCTGACTCCTGCTCCTGAAGCTGGGTCTGGTAGGCCATCAGGGCCTCCTGGATTTCTTCCCGGCTCATGCGAGCCTGCTCTTCGTCGCCGGCATGACCATGCCGGATGCCCTGCAGAAACTGTTCCATCTGCAGGTCTGGCAGATCGTTGCCCATCCGCTCGCCCATCACCAGGCCCATGCCATAGCTGACCTTTTCATCGGTGGATTCCAGCGCGGGATCTTCCGGGGCAGAGTCTTGTGGAGAAGAGCAGCCGGCCAATGCGCCGGCAACAGCCAGTGCGATCAGGGTTTTGTTCATTGCCTGTTCCTTAATTGTCGTTACTGTGAAATTTTCTTGAACGCAGAGAAGGTAACGGGTTCCGCCACCAGATGCCACTGAACATGTGTTAAGGGAGGGGTGGCAGCCTTAGCTGCCGTTGTTGGCGGTATCGGGAGACAGTGAGAACGGCGCCCGGTAGGGTGACTGCCAGTCGGTTTCCGGGTCAGTGGCCGGCTGGCGCAGGTCGCCGTTGTCTGTGCGTTCTATAGCCAGTGCATTCCAGGGGCCCTGGGCCGGCGGTTTATCGGCATAGTGCCAGCTTCCGTCGCTGTCCTGCCACTTGAAGACGATATCCGGCCCTTCTGTGGGCACCGGGGAAGGCACCAGCCCCTCGAAGGAGGGAATGTCCACATTCGCTTCCGTCTCGGCGGGCTTGGTCGAAGTCTCCGCCGGGTCGTTGAGGCCAAAGACAATCAGCGCGACAAGAACGCCCAGTGCGGGAAACGCCAGCCGGATCAGCCATTTCATCAACATGGCCTGTTATCTCCCTTTGCGAGTGTCGACAGTTCTCTGGCAAGTGTGTCCAGCAATCTGCCGGTCCCGTTATCCATTCTAGTCTCCGGTGCCGCAGCGAGAAGGTTATTCCTGGCCAGACTGGCCGTCGTTATCTCACTGGAGCCTGTTTGTGTGTCTGTAACCAGGGCCTGATAAGCCAGGGCCAACTCCACCCGCTCGGCTTCAAGCTCGCTGCGGGCTATACATTCCCTCACCATAGCAGTGCGAGGGTTGTTTTTCGTTATGTATTTTCTCGCAGACCTGAGTGGCACGGTAACCCGCTCTCGCCAGTCGGTTACGGTGCGGCTCTCACAGCCGGAGAATGCGCGCCCGGACTCGGCAAGCCAGGCCGCACAGAGAATCCGGGTAACGCTCCAGCCCCGATTCTGCAGCTCCAGGCAGGTTTCCCGTACCCTGGGAGATTCCCAGAATCGGCAGGCAAAATGCCATAACGGGTTTTCCGGATCAGCGTCCTCAGGTATCTTGCTCCCGCTACACGACATACGGCCCCTGCCGGTTCCTTATTAAACGTTCCCTGATACCATTACGTTATGCTAACGATAACCGATCTCAGTTTACAACGGGGCGGCGTCTGGTTGCTAGACGCCGTCAACCTGACCGTTCAGCCCGGCCAGCGAGTGGCAATAGTGGGTGCCAATGGCGCTGGCAAATCCAGTTTATTCCAGTTATTGCTGGGGCAGCTGTCACCGGAGCAGGGTAGTGTGTCTTTACCCGGTGGCTGCAGGATTGCCCACATGGCCCAGGAAGTGGCGGCCTCCTCCCGCAGTGCTCGGGATTTTGTGCTGGATGGCGATCATGACCTGCGGCGGATGGAAGCGGACCTGGCGGCTGCGGAAGAACGCGGGGACGATCACGCTGTTGCCCGCATTCATGGCGAGCTGGACGTCCATGAAGCCTGGTCCGCGCCGCGTCGCGCAGAATCCCTGCTGAGGGGGCTGGGTTTCTCCGATGCCGACCGGCCGGTTTCCTCGTTTTCCGGCGGCTGGCGGATACGCCTTAACCTGGCGCAGGCGCTGATGCGCCCGTCGGACCTGTTGTTGCTGGATGAGCCCACCAACCACCTGGACCTGGATGCCTGCCTCTGGCTGGAGAACTGGCTGCGTCGCTACGAAGGCACCCTGCTGTTCATTTCCCACGACCGGGATTTCATGGATCGTGTGGCAACACACCTTGTGCATTTCGACCGGCGCCAGCTGGAGCTCTATACGGGTAATTACTCAGCCTTCGAGACCCAGCGCAGTGAGCGTATTGCCCAACAGCAGGCCGGTTACGAGCGTCAGCAGGCGAAGATTGCCGAAATCCAGCGTTTCATTGACCGCTTCAGGGCCCAGGCCACGAAAGCCCGCCAGGCCCAGAGCCGTGTGAAAGCCCTGGAGCGTATGGAGAGAATCGCTCCGGCCCATGTGGACTCGCCTTTCAGCTTTGAGTTTCCGGTGGCTGACAAGGTGTCCAACCCATTGCTTTCCATCCGCAACGGAGCAGCCGGCTACGGCGAGACAACGGTTCTGGACGGCATCAACCTCTCCCTGCTGCCGGGCAGCCGCATTGGCCTGCTTGGTCCCAATGGCGCCGGCAAATCAACGTTGATGGATGCCCTGCGTGGTGAGAGCACACTGCTCCGCGGCGAACGCACCACCGGGGAACACCTGGCCATCGGTTATTTTGCCCAGCACCAGCTGGAATCCCTGGATCTTGACGCCAGCCCTTTCCTGCACCTGCAACGGCTGTCCCCCAGGGCATCGGAACAAAGCATCCGTAATTTCCTGGGTGGTTTTGATTTCCATGGCGACGGAGCCCTCAGTGCCATCCGCTCGTTCTCTGGCGGTGAAAAGGCGAGGGTAGCCCTGGCGGTCATTGCCTGGCAGAAGCCCAACCTGCTGTTGCTGGACGAGCCCACCAACCATCTGGACCTGGAGATGCGCCAGGCACTGACCATGGCGCTGCAGAACTTCGACGGAGCGATCGTGGTGGTCTCCCACGATCGCCACCTGTTGCGTAACACCGTGGATGATTTCTGGTTGGTGAATGACGGCTGCGTGACGGAATACGATGGTAACCTGGAAGACTACGAACGCTGGCTGGCGGACCGACGCAAGGACGAAACAGAAGCACCCAGGCGCGAAACCGGTAGCATTGCGGCCGGCGCAACAACCGACGGTGCCGGGGTCGGCGAAAATGCGGATGATCGAAAGGCCCGAAAGCGGGCTGAGGCCGCGATTCGACAGAAGCTCAGCCCCTATCGCAAGCAACAGTCCGCCCTGGAGAAAGAGATGGACAGGCTCCAGTTGACGTTGGTGACACTGGAACAGGACCTTTCAGACCCTGAGCTCTATTCCGACCAGGGCAAGCAGAAGTTGAAGGCGCTGCTGGGACAACAGGCTGCCGCAAAGAGCCGTCTGGCAGACGTGGAGGCGAAATGGCTCGAAATCAGTGAAACGGTTGAAGGCCTGGAAGCGGAATTGACGACGACCTAGACCTTCACCTCAAGCCTGAAATCCTGCTTGGAAAGATAATCCCGTTCATTTTCGAGATCGGCGAGAGTGAGCGGGCGGTCGTCCAGCCAGCCGGAAGCAAACTCCACGGCAAGACCGTTATTCGAAGGGTGCAAACGGAAGTCCGGTGGTTGTTCGTGATTGCGGGGATGCTGCAGCAGCACGGCCAGGCGTACCAGTACACACAGATAGCGCAGACGCGGTATGTCCTCCGGGTCCAGGCCTTCAAAAATGGCGGAGGAGAACTTGCGCCGGTGCCCCCGCACCAGTGTGGCCAGGTCCTTCTGGAATTGCTGGCTGAAGCCGGGAAGGTCGGAATAGCGCAGCAGGTAGGCGCCATGCTTGTGATACTGGCTGTGTGAAATGGTGAGGCCGATTTCGTGCAACCGACAGGCCCAGCGCAGCACCTCCTCATCGGCCGGGGTGTTCAGGGCCCAGGTATCGGCTACCTGGCGCCAGGCCGCAACTGCGGTGTCCTCCACGGCACTGCCATGTTCCTGATCCACATGGTAGCGTTCCTGCAGGGCCTGGATGGTTCGCTCCCGCACGTCTTCATGCTGGATCCGGCCGGCAATGTCGTAGAGCAGGCCCTCCCTGAGGGCGCCATCGGCAAAGGTCATTTTCTCTATTTGCAGAGACTGGAAAGCCCCCATCAGAATCGCGAACCCTGCCGGGAAAATGCTCTGACGGTCAGTGCGCACACCCAGATCACCAAGTTTCTCCACCTTGCCCATGTCCACCAGGCGCTTTCTGAGCTCGTTCATGGCTTCAAAGGTGATGGTGCCATCGGTAATCTTGAGGTTGGCCAGCACACTGGCAATGGCCTTGATGGAACCGGATGACCCCACCGCACTCTGCCACCCCTTGTGGCGAAAATGCTGGCGGATATTGAGCAATTCCTGCTCGGCATGGGTGACGGCGTTGTCCATCTGCTTGCGGGTAACCTTGCCGTCCGGGAAATAACGGTTGCGGAACGACACACAGCCCATGTGCAGGCTTTCCAGATCCTGGGGCTCGAAGCGCTCACCGATAATGAACTCGGTACTGCCGCCGCCAATATCAATCACCAGCCGCCGGCCGCTGTCGTCTGACAGTGTATGGGAGACCCCCAGGTAGATCAGGCGGGCCTCCTCCCTGCCGGCAATAATCTCCACCGGGTATCCCAGGACATCCTCCGCCCTGGCCATGAATTCCTGGGCATTACGTGCCACACGCAGGGCATTGGTGCCAACCACCTGAACCGCTTCCGGCGGCATGCCCTGCAGCCTCTGTGCAAAGCGGCTGAGGCAGGCGAGGGCACGCTCCTGGGCTTCTTCGGTAAGACGATTGTAGGTATCCAGGCCGGCACCAAGCTGGACCTTTTCGCCCATCTTCTCAAGGGTGCGGATCTCACCGTGAACAAGGCGGGCAACCACCATGTGGAAACTGTTGGAGCCCATGTCAATCGCTGCAAGCAGCTCTGGCGGGGTGGCGGAGGAGTTGGCCGTCACGTGCATTGAATTCCTTCTGCCAGGCCCTAGATAGAGGTAAGGGAGCTTGATAAGCCGTGCGAGTAAAGCCTCAGCAACGGTTGTGTGATCACCGATGCCAATACAATGGCGGGCGGTAACCGCCGAACATGATGATTACTATAAGCGATATGCCGTGTAACGCAATGGCGCGCCGTTGGTCAGTGTAATCCGAAGGGTCCGGGCGGAAGGAAGCGCTTCACATCGGCCTGATCAATCGCGTAAAGTATTGCGTACAATGATCACCGAAAACGGTCGCCATGCGCTATGCGCGGCAGCCGTCAAAGACAGTCAACAGCGCCAGCCGGGCGGCTTCACGCCGGCAGGTGCACGAATCGGGAAACTGAAATGAGCGGAAATATTGTAAACGTTACAGATGCCTCCTTTGAGCAGGACGTACTGCAGTCGGACGTACCGGTACTTGTGGACTACTGGGCAGAATGGTGCGGCCCGTGCAAGATGATTGCACCGGTACTGGAGGAAATGGCTGAAGAGTACGAAGGCAAGCTGAAAGTCTGCAAACTGAACATCGACGAAAACGAGCAGACACCGCCCAAGTTCAACATCCGCGGCATCCCCACACTGATGCTGTTCAAGAACGGCAACGTCGACGCCACCAAAGTGGGCGCCCTGTCCAAGTCCCAACTGGCCGCGTTCCTTGACAGCAATCTCTGATAGCTGCCAACGGCCAAAACCGCCCCTGAGCAAACACTCACGGGCGGTTTTTTAATGTTAAGACCCCAAAAATGCTCGAAGACTTCGAAGACACTACCAAATCAGGCGAGTAATGCCGAACACCCCTTCCCAAAAAGTGCGGAGCCAAGGATGGCGGAGCCCAAGCGTACAGGGACGGATTCAAA
>CAZFPG010000016.1:14917-19602 GCA_964521055.1 uncultured Marinobacter sp. | reverse complement strand
TGATTACACCTGGGGCGGCGCAAGCAGCCTGTCTGGAAATTTCCAAACCTACTTAGGCGAAACCGAACCAGGCATAGACCTGTCCTGCTGTGACCAAAGTGTCGGCGCCGCCAGGGGAACCATTTCTGGCATGATGCTGGCGGACATGGCGTGTGGTAAGCAAAGCCAGCAGCTATCGGACATGATTGAAGTGTCTGGCACGCCTTCCAGGTTGCCGCCCAGGCCCTTGTTACGCATTGGGGTGCCTATGCGTATGGCTATGGCCAGGTTTGCCAGTCGGTCTGAAGTTTAGTTGGGGACGTCTGGGCTGGACGACGGATTAAGTGCTTTGTGTGGAAAATCAGTTCCGCTGGCTACCCTCGAAGAAACAGGGCAGATCGAGGACTGGAGCAATCGTCTGGAGGAGCGATTGCCAATGTGTGAATCACGCTCTAAATCCTATCAGTTACTCGAAATTGGGTTCATACTGGATGCTGAAAGCATGGGCATCAGACAGAGGTGGACAGACCGCATGAGTAAAAGCCAGGACAGAAAAAAAGACCCTAAAAAGAAACCGCTTTTAACCGCCAAGGAAAAAAAGAAGGAGAAAAACGCAAAGAAAAATGAAACCGATGTACTGGGACATTGATTTAAGGGGGAGGTTTATGTCTCCCCCAAAATTGGCCAATAGCTCGGGCTTGAGCCCACTTCCCCGGTAATCCACGAAACGAATGCACGAACCTTGTCCGTGCGAAATTTTGCCTCTGGTGCAACGAGGTAATATTGGTATTCCGCCGGCACCGAGATATCGATTGGGCACTGAAGCAAGCCCGCTTTAAGTAGATCGGCAACAAGACTGTACCGCATCAACGCAATACCTCTGCCTGCAAGTACGGCTTCTACAAGCGTCGTTCCCTCTGTCACTCGAAGCGTTATCGAGCTGTCAGGTATTTCGATGCCAAGCTCTTCCTGAAACGCTATCCACGAGCTTTCCATGTCGATCGATTGATCGATAAGCCAGGGAAGTGCCGCCAGGCTCTCGGGCGTCACAGGCTCGTTATCAACGAACATGCTGTGACAGACCGGCAGAAGTTTCTCTTCGAGTAATGGTCTGGATTCGAGCCCGGCATAGTCCCCACTCCCAAAACGAATCGCGAGGTCGACACCATCACCCTGAAAATCCACCAACTGGACGCTGGGTTGCAGGCTTAGCTGGATCTCCGGGTGAGCTTTCAGGAACGAGTCAATTCTGGGAACAAGCCACCGACTGGCAAAGGATGGCACCGTTGCCACGGTTAAACGCCCGGGATCAGAATTCGGCGCAAACAGCGCTATGCCTCTTTCCAGCTCTTGAAATCCCGTCTCTACATACCCTGAAAGCGCCCTACCTTCGTGCGTCAATTGCACTTCCCGGGTTAAACGAACAAAGAGCTTCAAACCCAGAAAATCCTCAAGGCCACGGATATGGGTGCTGACGGCCGCCTGGGAAATGTTCAGCGCCTCCGCTGCAGCCTTGAAGCTCAGTTCTCTGGCGGCGTATCGAAATGCCTGTAATGCCCTTAGTGGAGGGAGCTTCTGCATTGGGTTCGCTCAGCCTACGATTAAGTATTAATTAAGCATAAATCAATTTTACCCGTTTGTTCCCGTCACCGTCGACTGAAAGAATTCTGGTGATACAAACCAGATGAGCATTAAGGAGAAACCTCCATGAAGATTGAAGTTCCAATCGTAAGTGCCTTTGTTGACGGTGATTCCGGCGGAAATCCGGCAGGCGTTGTTCTGAACGCCGAGCGGTTCAGTTATGAACAAAAACAGAAAATCGCGGCGGCCGTTGGCTTGTCGGAAACGGCGTTTGTTTCTCCGTCTGATTCGGCGGATATTAAGCTGGAATTCTTTACGCCAGCCCGGCAGATCGCTCACTGCGGCCATGCGACGATCGCGACATTCAGTTATCTACGCCAAAACGGCCTGCTAACCCGCGATCAGTCATCCAAGGAAACGATTGATGGATGCCGGTCGATAAACATGGAGGGCGACTTGGCGTATATGGAGCAGAAAGCCCCCCGGTACGAGCAACTCACTGATGCCGATCTGCAGTTGGTTCTCACTGCACTCGGGATAACAAGCGCTGACCTGATTTCAGGGGCCGAGCCAAAACTCGTGAATACAGGTAATAGCTTTGTCGTGATCGGTATTCGCAACGCTGAGGTTATCAAGCATCTCCAGCCAGACTTTGACTTGATTGAGAAGCTCAGTGACGCTCTTGATTTGATCGGCTTTTACGTTTTTTCCTTTGATGGCGTCGGAAATGGACGGGACGCCGGGGCCCGAATGTTCGCGCCCAGGTATGGGATACAGGAAGAGTCCGCAACGGGCATGGCGGCTGGCCCACTGGCGTGTTACCTGCGGGAGCATCTCGGCCTCGACAAACAGGCGTTCTCCCTTGAGCAGGGGCGCTGGATGTCACCGCCCTCACCTAGCGTTATCAATGTACGTCTGCATCTTGGTGCCAACGGCAACATCGAAAGCCTTTTCGCTGGGGGTCGAGGAGCCCTCAAAGAAATCGCAGAGGTTGCATTTTGATGATTGGAGCCAGGGCCTAGGCGATGGCTCTGGTAGCCGAATAGCCGCACGGAGAGTTGGTCATTATGTCGTGCCAGCGTTCCCGCAGAAGCCGTTCCACATGATTCCGCAGCCAGACAATCCCGGGGTCGCGATCATGACGGGTGTGCCAGATGAGGTACAAGCTGGTTGGGTCGACGTCAAAGGGAAGCTCTCCCATCCATAAGCCGTCCACGAAGCCACAATCCTGGCTGATCAACTCGGGAACAGAAGCAATCAGGTTTGATTCCCGGAGTATCCGGGGAACAATTGAAAAATGGTTTACTGTCGCCGCGATCCGTCTGCTCTGGCCTTTCTGGTCGAGATAGCTATCCACGATACCGTGAGCATCTCCTGACATCGTCACAAGCAGGTGCCGGGCATCAAGAAATTCCTCCATCGTAATCTGGCGGCCCGCTAGTGGGTGGTCCGAGCGCATCGCCAGTATATACCCACCTTCGAACAGCCACGTGCTTCGCAGGCTGTGGTCGTGCTGATTCAGCATTCCCACGGCCAGGTCCACATGCGCTTCCCGCAAGTCGTCGTAGGTTCCCTCGGGGGTGTAAGGAACGGCATGGACATCCACACCAGGAGCCTCACGTTCCAGCAATTCAAGCAGCTGACGCCAGATCATCTCCACAGTTACATCCGTTACCGCGATGCGAAATTTCCGCTTTGATGTTGCCGGCTCAAACTGTGTGGCGCTGACCGCGTTGGTGAGGGCGTACATGTGATCACTCACCTGATGCCAAAGACTCAGCGCATAGGAGGTTGGTTCAATGTTCCGTCCTTTACGGACGAACAGTGGATCGTTCCAGATCTGGCGCATTCTGGAAATCGCGTTGGATACCGCAGGCTGGGTCATCGCGAGCCGATCCGCTGCACGGGTAACTGAGCGCTCCGTCATTATGGCATCGAAGATGTACAGCAACTGAAGCTCTTGCGTTTTCATTTGGCATTCCTGGAAATGGGCCCCGATAAGTCTGGCTGGCAAATAGTTTGATCGCAATTACGAAATTCCGGTAAAGGCGAGGTTTGCGACCTCCTATACCAGGAAGCCTCCTGTTCAGGAGGCTTTGGATCTGCGTTACAAGTGCCCTTTTACGAAGGCCCTCAATTCGCTCAGACTGCCAGCTCCAGTTCTGTGCGCAATAACTCCCCCATCCTGAAAGACGGCCAGTGTCGGAATTCCCCGAATACGCATTTTTGCAGTGATGTCCGGGCTGTCGTCCACGTTCACTTTGGCAATGGTCAACTGATCACCAAACTCATCGGCGATCTCCTCCAACATGGGGCCGACTGTCTTACAGGGGCCACACCACGGTGCCCAGAAATCCACAAGCACTGCCCGATCACTCTGAACCACCGCTTGCTCAAAGTTTGCGTCTGTCACATCAATAATATTACTCATAAGATAGTCTCCTTAACTAAATTGTCTGGGTGAAACATTGCGACTCTGAAAGCCCAAAAACCAATTGCGGGGTCATATAAGTCCTATTTCCCAGAATGATGAGTGCTTCTTACATGCCGTTCAGAGGCGTTTACTGAACACCAGCCCACCCCATGCAAGCGTGCGGTTTCCGGTGCCGTCTTTAATCTCGGAGCTCTGGACTCGCAGTACGTAACTCAACTCTGTGCCAGCCAGGAGGCTGTGGGTATAACCTGCCCAAACTTCGGCAAGTAGAATGTTCAGGTCATTGGCATCCAGTTCATGGTCCGAATCCCGGAACTGGCCCTGCAAAAAAGCGTTATACGCGCGGGCCTTGACTGACATACCGCCCCAGAAGTAATTCTCCCGCCCGCCAGGGGCCGACACCCCGGGTGCCCGCTCACCATAAGCCATCAATTCGGGATTGAAGCGGTTATCGGGTGACGAAATCAGGCCATCCCTGAAAACCAATGCCGCACCGAACTCGGTCAGGTATCCGACCGACCCGAAATACGTCACTTTGAACTGCTGGTTCGGCTGGCTGGCATCCAGATACTGATGGTAGGCCGCTGAATACCTGAAAGTTGGCTCTCCCCCATCCGAAATCTGGTGCCCCCAACCTCTTGCTCGTTCGCTACCGACAACCTTGTGGACTGCGTTCTGACCGGATTTGAAA
>CAZFPG010000016.1:0-14817 GCA_964521055.1 uncultured Marinobacter sp. | reverse complement strand
GCCTGCTGTGTAATCCCGATCCGTTTGGGCTGGAGCAAAGAGATCGTTATCCATGGAGAGAGCCACTACCGAGTCAGCGGACTCAGCGTGGGCGCCCGAGGCCAGAACAGCGGCTGCCAGGGAAAGCGCCAGAAAACGAAAATTCATAGCCAACTCCAAAAAATATGTCGGTAAGTTGGCTGCTATTTTTCGACTGACGGGCCCTCAGGACTAATTATGCGTTGATATTCAAAACATCACTGAAACTTATGAATAGGTAGTTATACGGTCATTATTTTTACTCTCAGAGCTGAATGTCATCATAAGGAATGATGTTTTCCATACCGTTTTAGAATTATTCCTCGCCATTCTCCGGTTCCATACTTCGCTCATCCGATATCAAGTCGAGGCACCAGGGACGGTGCGTTTTCATCCTTTCGTTGTCAGGAAAACACCCAAAGCGACAATCGCAGTGCCAACCAGCGTGATAGCATCGAACGTCTCGTTGTATATAAGGTAAGACGCAACCGCGGCGGAAACGGGAACCAGATAGAATACGCTTGCGACCTTGCTTACCTCTCCCCTCCTTATCATCAGATAAAGAAGCGTAAGCGCGCCAATCGATACACCCACTGACATGTACAACAGTGCACCCACAAACTCAACGCTCCACTCCAGCCTGTACTGGTCAAAGATGGAGAGCAGCAATAGGCATATGACAGCAGATGCGAATGATTGGATGCACCCGCCAGATATTACGTTCATGTTGGAGCAGAATTTTTTCTGATACAGATTTCCGAAGGTCAATCCCAACAGCCCCAGAACTGACATCGTAATGGGTACGGCTGGAGCCATGCTGAAATCGACATTGTGACCAACAACCATCGCCACACCTGCCAAACCGGAGACCAGTCCACCCCACTGAATCAGGGTGAGCTTTTCTCCGACCATATAACGAGCAAGAAAACCCACAAGGATGGGTTGAAGAGCGATAATCAGAGCTGACAACGCAGGCGACAAGCCCATATCAATCGATACGAATACTCCAATTGAGAACATTGCAACCGTCAACGATCCTGCAACGGAGATATGCCAAAACTCTCTCCAGGTAGGAACGGCAACTTTGAGCATCTGTGCCACTACCAGAAGAATTGCCGCAGCAATCAGAAAACGAAGCGAGAGAAAGCTCAACGGCGTCGAGTAAGGAAGACCGTATTTCGCCCCGACAAAACCGCTCCCGTAGAGCACCACGAAAAAGAATGGGAATGTCAGTGATTGAAACAGGCCGCGATCAGTGGGCTTGTTGACCGTAATGGTGCTCATGGGTGCCTCCTCGGCGTTGCTGCGCTCTATCTGAGTGTTTAGAACTTTTGCTGGGCACCGGCCGCAACTGGATCGAGGTGACAATCCGGCCATCTGTACCTTTTGGTACACAACATTTGTGTACCTTATGGTACAATCCATCTGTAAGCAAACAGTTTTGGATAAAATTTACAGGTGGGGAACCGATGAGAATTCCCAAAGGTGAAGGTCGTGAGCGGCTGCTATCGGCGGCTACAAAGCTTTTTCTTAAGGATGGATACGACGCTACCAGCCCTCAAGCAATCTATGCGGAAAGTGGCGTACGCCAAGGCAGCTTTTATCACCATTTCTCCAACAAGGATGCACTAATGCATGTGGTGCTGTTGCAGCTGTTGGAGAGCGAGGCCAATCGCTTGCAAGAAATTAACGCAAAGACTCCCAACCCACTGAGTCGTCTCGGCTTATACCTTCAGATAACACGCGTGGGAACGGAGGGGTGTAAATTTGGGCGGTTTGTCTACGAAGCTTCAATCCGTAAGCCAGAGATGGCGGAGCCGATTAAGGCCTACTTTACCGAGCTGTTAAAATTCCTGGAAGAGAACCTTTCGGAAGCAATTCAGAGAGGCTTGATAGACCGTCAGGAAAATGCCAAAGCCTTGTCTCAGACAATTGTAAGCCAAATACAAGGCGGCTATATCCTCTCCAGGATCTACCAGGATGATGCTTTTTTAGAGCGAAACCTGGCTATCGTGAGACAGCTCATTGGGCTAAAGCCAGTACCCGAGGTCGCAAACGAAAGTTAAGGTAGGCGATCAGGCCGCCGTTCACGTACCAGAAGGTTCTGCTGGGCAAAGCCCAGCGGCCCGCTCTCGTCATGCAGCACGGAGCGGGTAATTCCGATACCTGAGGTTTCGATCCAGGTACGGCTGTCCACTCCCACCCACTCGGACACCGGCGGCCGCTGGATATAAAGGGTGAGGTCGGTATTGGCGAACAAATAACGTTCTAAAGGTAGCGTCCAGCTTAATCCATTGCCGAAGTCCGAGGCGGCGGCTACCCGCATCAGGGGCGTGGTCTCCATGTTTTCCACCAGCGGTACGGTGAGCCGCAGCCAGGCAGCTGCCGGGCCCGGGCTCTGAGTGCTGCCGCCTGCGACCCTGGACTCCATCGCGGTATAGTGAAAACTCTCCTCATCGGTCATGCCGGGAATCCGGACCGGCTTGTGGCATTGTGCAGGCGGCGGTAATGGGCGCTCATCGGCGCCGGCCCCCTCGTTGATGGAAGTACCACGTACCATCACTGCCAGGCCGCTGGCCACGGCCTTGTCACCGTGACACAGAACCACCCTCACCCTGCGTACCGTGCGGCCCGGCTCGGCGTCCACGACGGCGCTTAGTTCCGCCACCGGCACCGGTCGAAGTAGCTCCACGGTGAGGCGTACCAGCTGGTAGCCTTCCGGCGCCAGCGCCTCCTCGGCAAGCCCTGTGATCAGGCCGGCCGGCGCGCCGCCGTGTTGAGCATCAGGACTCCAGGGACCTCGTGACAACACGGTGGGAAAAATGCGCCTGCTCTGCCGGCGAAACACGCAGTTGTTCGCGGAAGTAGCGATTTCAGACATTGGTCAGCTCCAGAGTGTTGGCCATCCCGGTGATCGAGCGCCATTCATTATTTGTTCGCTATAGGTTTAAAGATGCACAGCGTGCTTGAAACAAGGAATGAATATGTATTCATATTATGGGATGGCTATCGCCGTCTTTCAAGGCGTATGAACCGCCAGGAATCAGTTACTCTGTTACCGATTCTGGCGTGTTACCAATACAATGCCGACCAAAAGTAGCCCGTCACCGATAATCAGATTGGCTTTTGCACTAGTACCATGGAGTATTCAGTGGGAATATACTCTTCCTATGATGACATCCGACCCTAACCTGCACTTGCGAAGCTACGGCCATGAGGGGGAAAAGCATTCCCATGACCACCACCAGTTGGTGTTGCCGCTGCTGGGCAGGCTTTCGCTGTCTGTAGAGCAAACCGAAGGTAACGTTGAACGGAACCGGGCTGCGGTTATTCCGTCCGGAAGTGACCACGGGTATTCTGCATCTGAACAGAACCGGTTTCTGGTGGCTGATGTGCCAGAGGCATTGGCCCCTGCGCTGGAACGGCTCCCCTGTTTTGTTGAGCTGGACTCGGCATTACTTCACTACGTCCAGTTTCTGCACTCGCAAATGTTAAACGGGGCGTCGTCGTCTCACACAGAGCATCAGATGCTGCTGTTGTTGATCCAGCTCTTGCAGGAACGTCATGGCGAGAAACTGAACCTGGACCGGAGGGTGGCTGCGGCAAAACAGTTCATTGATGATAATTTCCAGAATAAAATCATCGTTGCCGAGCTTGCGGCCGTTGCTCACCTTAGCATCCGGCAGCTTAACGAGTTGTTCCGTGAGCAGATTGGCATGACACCCCACCATTACCTGACCGAGCTCCGCATGAAGGAATCCTGGAGGTTGCTGGAACAGACCGATCTCAATATCCAGCACATTGCAGACTCGGTCGGATACAGCTCGCTGTCGTCCTTCAGTGACCGCTTCTCCCGCCACTTCGGAAAATCGCCAAGTCATTTCCGCCGAAAATCGAAATAATGCTGCCTTAATCGGAAAGCAGAGGCCCTTTCACCGGGCATAGACTCCCTACCCTGCACCTTACGAACTGATTGTGTCAGGGAGAACCTATGTCCACCATCATCACGGCAACGTGGATTGGCTCAATTTCTGTGTTTCTGTGGGGAACGCTTGCGCTGTTGACCAAGCTTTCCGGGGGGAAGATTCCGGAATTCCAGTTGATGGCGATGACCTTTGGCATCGCGTTCCTGTTGATGTGCGTTCGCTGGTTCCGCGCAGGCCACAATGGAACCCGCTATATGCGTCAGCCCCTCTTGGCCTGGTGTATCGGAGTTGGCGGCCTGTTTGGTTATCACTTTGCCTACTTCAAGGCGATGACGCTGGCTCCGGCCGTCGAAGTCAGCCTGATTGCCTATCTCTGGCCGCTGTTCATTGTTCTGTTGTCCTCCCTCTTGCCCGGCGAGTCTCTGCGGAAACAGCACCTTATGGGAGCGGTGCTCGCACTGGTGGGATGCTGGTTGCTGATCGGGCGGAATAGCAGTGGTTTCGCGGTGAGTAATCTGGACGGTTACCTGGTGGCCTTCAGTTGTGCGTTGATCTGGTCATCGTACTCTGTCCTGTCCCGGCTGGTAAAAACCGTACCGACAGATGCGGTAGGCTGGTTTTGCGGCGTGACCGCCGTTCTGGCCCTGGTGTGTCACCTGGCCTGGGAAACCACGGTGTGGCCAACCGGGTGGGTTCAATGGGTTGGTGTGTTAGGCCTTGGCCTGGGCCCAGTCGGTATTGCCTTTTTCACCTGGGATTATGGTGTGAAACACGGCAATATCCAGTTGCTTGGTACCCTGGCATACAGCGCTCCCCTCATTTCGGTGGTTTTGCTGATCGCGGCGGGTTACGGAGAAGCCACCAGCGCCGTGATCGCTGCCAGTGTTCTCATCGTGGTGGGCTCCCTGGTTGCCGGCAGGGCCAGACGTCTACCGGTTGCCGAACCTGAAGTCGTTCGATGATCAGTTTATCTGGATGTTGTCGTAGAGAAAATCCAGGAAAGCCCGAACCCGGCCCGGCATCAAACGGCCCTGCCCCAGAAAAACCGCGTGGACCTCTTCCCTGTCTCCGGGGTTGTGGTCTTCCATAACCGGCACAAGTCGACCCTGGCGTATGTCTTCATCAACCAGGAATCGGGTCAAACGTGCTAACCCAGCGCCCTCGACTGCCAGTTTGCGCATGGTTTCCCCATCACTGACCAGCAGGTTTCCCTGAGGCATGAGTTCAGTGTGTTCGCCATGAATCATCAGGGGCCACGCGGTTGTATGCCGGGAAAAACTGAAACCGAGACGATTGTGGGTCTTCAGTTCTTCTACGGTGACCGGCATGCCATGTCGCTTGAGATATTCCGGGGCTCCCACTATCACCATGCGGGTTTCACCCAGCTTGCGGGCTACCAGATTGGAGTTCTCGAGAGGGCCATTACGGACGGCCACATCAGTATGTTCAGCCAGCAGATTGACTACCTGGTCAGTCAACGACAGCTCCAGTGTAATACCGGGGTACTGTGCCAGAAACCTGGAGACAATCGGCAGTAAAAAACCGTGGCCGATAGGAAGACTGGCAGTGACCCTCAAGTGCCCCGTAGGCTCTACCGCGCTACTCGCGCCCCTTTCCGCCTCTTCCAGGTCACTGAGGATGTGGCGGCAACGTTCGTAGAACCATCGGCCCTCCGCAGTTAACTGCATTTGCCGGGTGGAGCGATGAATCAGCTTGGCCCCCAACCGTTGCTCCAGGCGCGTGATTGCCTTACTGGCGGCAGAAGGAGTCAGTCGGCAGGCCCGGGCGGCCGCCGAAAAACTGCCCTGTTCTACCACAGTGCTGAAGATTTCCATGGCCGCCAGGCGGTTGGTGGAGGATTGAGGCATAGTGAATTCAATTCATAAATATTGTGACAACAGGATGTCTATATCATAAATAAAGGTCTCTGTATCGTCGAGTTACTGATGAGACGAGAGGAGAATTTCCATGGATTACCGACAGCTGGGCGCTTCTGGCCTGACAGTTCCCGCATTGAGCTTTGGCGCCGGTACCTTTGGTGGCCGGGGCCCTCTGTTTGGCGCCTGGGGTAACACCGAGAGTGATGAGGCGCACCGGATGGTGGATATCTGCCTGGATGCCGGCGTTACCCTGTTTGATACTGCGGATGTGTACTCCGATGGTGCGTCCGAGGAAGTGCTCGGAAAAGCGATCCGGGGCAAGCGCCAGCAACTGATGATCTCCACCAAAACCACCCTGCCCATGGGCGATGGCCCCCACGATGCCGGCTCTTCAAGGGAACGCTTGATCCGGTCATGTGAAGCGTCGCTGAGACGCCTGAACACCGATCATATCGATCTGTATTATCTGCACGCATTCGATGCCCGTACCCCGGTGGAAGAAGTGTTGAGCACGCTGGACCTGTTGATCCGGCAAGGAAAGATCCGCTATGTGGGCGTATCGAACTTCTCCGGTTGGCAGATAATGAAATCCCTTGCGGTGGCTGACCGATATGGCTACTCCCGTTATATTGCCAACCAGACCTATTATTCACTGGTCGGCCGGGATTACGAGTGGGAGCTCATGCCGCTGGGGCAGGATCAGGGTCTCGGCGCGGCCGTCTGGAGCCCACTGGCCTGGGGCCGGCTGACCGGTAAAATCCGGCGGGGACAGCCCTTGCCGTCGACCAGCCGCTTGCATGAGACAGCACAGTTTGCTCCCCCGGTGGGTGATGAACACCTGTACCGGGTTATCGACGTTCTGGAGGAGATCGCCGAGGAAACCCGTAAGACTGTGCCCCAGATCGCCATAAACTGGCTACTGCAAAGACCCACCGTGGCCACTGTGGTCATGGGTGCCCGTAACGAATCGCAACTTCGGCAGAACCTGGGTGCAGTGGGGTGGAACCTGACTCCTGAGCAGATCACCCGGCTTGATGAGGTCAGTGCTGTGACACCACCGTACCCCTATTACCCTTATCACACTCAGGAAGGGTTCAAGCGCGTTAACCCTCCGTTGGTGTAGATGCCCTCTGGCGCGTTACCAGTACGATGCCGACCAAAAGTATACCGCCGCCGATGACCAGGTTCGTGGTCATCGGTTCACCCAGCAACAGGACACCAAAAAGCACACCGAAAACCGGCGACAGGAACGAAAACACACCAATTTGCGATGCCCGGTACCGACGCAGCAGAGCGAACCACAGCAACAGCGCTCCGAATGAGATCACCACCGTCTGAAACGTCAGGCTGGCTATTACCATAGGTGTAAATTTGATTGATGATATGTCACCCAGTACATAGGCAACAGGCAGCAGCAATAAGGCTGCCGTGCCTACCTGGTAAATCAGCGTCTGTTCAGCCGGAGCCTCCGAAAGCGAGGTGCACCTGAGAATCAGAGTCGTGGCGGCCCACGACAGCCCGGCTAACAAACCCAGCGCATCTCCCAGGAGAACGTTGCTGGCGTCGTCCATGCTGGCCGTTGGAACGATGGCAAAAATGGTTCCAATAAACGCCAGCAACACCCCACACCACTGGCGATGGGTCAATCGCTCACCTGGCACCAGGAAATGCAGCCCCAACGCTGCAAACACCGGAGCCGTATAGAGGAAAACAGACATGTGTGAGGCAAGCGTATAATTCAGCCCCCATGCGACAAACACGAATTCGAATGTGAAGCCCAGTCCGACCAGTATCCCTGGCCGGAGTTGAACGCGCAGATCGTGATAAAGAATTCCTCGCCAACGTACCAGCATCGCAACGAGCGCAAATGCGATCATGGAACGCAAGGCGATCTGGGCCAATGATGATATATCCCCAATGACAGCCTTGATGGCGACCTGCTGGAAACCCAGCGCCAGGCAGAAAATCATCATTGATAGGCCAGCGGTCATATCTACCGGCCTTCTAGGATGAGCTGGAGTCATTGTACGAAGTGATTGAAGTGTTGCAGATCTGGATGTGTTCATGGCAGCCTCCTCTAGGGTTGAAGGGGCATTCCAGCATCCGGTCAATCAACCAACAACCGATTTTAGTGAGGGTCTAGGGTCAGGAAAACTCACGTCATGAAGATTGAAAGATTGCCACTCAATGCCTTGCGCGCCTTTGCAGAAGCGGCCCGAACGGGAAGTTTCAAATCCGCTGCCCACCGGCTGGGCGTGACGCCGGGAGCTGTAAGTCGTCAGATCAAGCAGTTGGAAGAGCGGCTTGGTGTGTCACTGTTTGATCGCCATCCGAACGGCGTGAAAGTTAACCAGGCCGGCCGACTGTTGGCTGAAGATGTAGATGCTGGCCTCGCCCGAATCGCCAATGGTGTCCAGATGACTTTGGAGCGGCCTCGTGAAACCACCACATTGGTAATCAGTGCGCCGCCCTCATTCTTGCAACATTGGCTACTGCCGCGTCTCAATGAGTTTGAGATGCAGGAGAACGGGATCGAAATCGTACTGGACGCTGACCAGAAACTCACTCCGCCGATCTGGCAGGAGAACAGTGCCAGGTTATCCTTGCGCTATGGACGTGGCCCCTGGCGTGGGGTCCGAACGGTCCGTCTGTTTGAGGATCAGTTGGTCCCGGTATGTGCGCCTGGCCTGCTCAAGCAGGCACCGATGCAAACGCCAGCGGAACTGCTCGATCACCAACTGCTGTCGGTCGACTGGTATTCACACCAGAGCGGCGACTTCCCTGGTTGGAAAGAATGGTTCGAAGCAGCAGGCGTGAAGGGCACGGGCAAACTGCCCCAACGCCAGTACTCCTTGTACAGCCTGGCCCTGGATCAGGCAATTGCAGGTCACGGTGTGATGCTCGCTACCTATCCAGTCGTCGCCGATCGTCTGGAGAGTGGTGTACTGGTTTGCCCGTTCGGCGAACGCCATACGCTGCCTTCCCCTTTTTCCTATGACCTGATTCTGCCCTCCGCCGGTACCGCACCCCCACCCGTGCAGACCTTCATTGACTGGCTGGTCGGCAAAGCGCGAAACTTCAGGGAGCGGATGAAAGCCAGTCAAGGTCCGGACGTGCGCTGAATTATGCTAGCCCAGTACGGCGCTGGCCCCAGTATCGGCGCCTGTCACTGCACAATGTGCCGAAAATGGGGTGGCGGCCCACTTTTTATTTACTTGATCTCCCCTTCGTGAACCAGGTGGGTCAAACGCCTATGCCACTCGATATCCCGCCACATTCCCTCGAACTGTGGGCCACAGAAGTGGCTGGTGGAAAGTGCGATCCAACGGCCGGTCGCAGACGCCTCCTTCACGCCGAATTCACACAGCTCCTTGACCCAATCCCAGTCCAGTTGAGGCCAGTCTTTGTAGGCGACCAGCGCCCAGCCTTCCGTGGTTATCAGGGGTTTGTCGGCATGGCGGGACCACTCGGCCAGAAGGTCGATACCCTCTTTCAGGCAGCTTTGCCAATGACTGGGATCTGCTCTGTACGTACTCTCGGCATTCCGGGCCAGAATCCCGTACATTTCCGGATCAAAGCTCGCCTTGCCAAGATCGAACCCAATCCTTTCGTCAAAGTCGCTCAGCTCCGGCTGGGTCATCCAGATGTGCGGCTCCAGCAGATCCATGAAGGAGACGTCCTGTTCCTGCCAGTTCCTGTATTCCGCGGCATAGGAAAAGCAGTAATCCATCTCGGGGTAGGCCTGCCGTACTATAGCGGTCGACTCCGCCATCCAGCGCCGTATCTCGGGTAAGGTTCGCGAGGGCCCGCTGTCGCCATTACTGCCATTCCCGGAATCAGGCCCAAGAAATGGCGCCCATAGAGGTTCTGGCCACTCATTGCAGAGATCAACCCATAAGACAGTGTTCAGGAGGCCTGCTTCAGCAATGGAGTCCAGGGTACTCACCCAGATACGCCCCAGGTCCTCCGGCGAGTTGATTCGCATCCTGACATCATCCGCGTCCTGCCGGAACCATGTCGACAGTGCCACTTTCACGTTCCGTTCCGCGCACTTGCCAATGAATTCGTTCAAGGCAGGCTGTACCCTGACTCTGGTCGTTGCCGGGCTCCCCCAGTCGTGCTGATTCCAGACAGGCAAAAGCTTCCATTCACGTTCAGGATCAGCGTCAATAAGATGGGGATAGGCATCAATGCGCACAGCGTCGTAGCCCCGCTCCGTCAGCTCATCCAGGGCTTTATCCCAATCTTCATATCCGGCACCGGGCCATCGACGTTCCAGCCACGAAAAGTCCCACATCGCGATTGCCAGTGGATGGGTAAGTTTGGACCTCAGCATCATTAACCTCCTTCGAATGGTGATTCAGTAGCAATCACTATCCCCCATTGACCCTGCGCAGAAAAACGAGTATTCCTTGGCAGATCATTAAGCAGAATTTGAAGATATATGCAGCGTATGCTTCCCGGGACCCGGGCACTCAGAACGTTCGAGGCTGCCGGTCGCCACCTGAACTTCACCCGTGCAGCGGAAGAGTTGGGGTTAACGCCGGCAGCGGTCAGTTTTCAGATCAAGGAACTTGAAGGCCAGCTTGAAGTCCCGCTCTTCACGCGCACCAGCCGCAGGATTCAGCTCACGTCTGCTGGCGCCATCATGTTCGAAGCCGTTACCGATGCCCTCGACAACCTGCACCGTGCTGCTCGTCGCGCAGGAAAAAAGGCCCGCGGGTCTGCCCACCTGCGTATCTCCCTCGGTGCAAGATTTGCCACCCACTGGCTTTTGCCCCGCCTGTCCCGTTTCCGGGAGGCAAATCCGGATATGGAACTCACATTTGATATCACTGACCAGGTGCGGGACTTCGGTGTAGACGACGTGGACGCTGCGATTCGCTTCGGTAACGGCAAGTACGCGGGTACGCAATCAGACCGCCTGTTCGATACCATTGTGGTCCCCGTCTGTAGCCCAAGACTGATTGAAACCAGCGTCAAACCCGAATTGCCGCAAGACCTCTTCCACCACACCCTCTGCTATGTTGACTGCCAAACCGGGGGCATGGTCTGGCCGAACTGGTCGATGTGGATGGCCGCAGCGGGTATCGACGACTTCGACGACAGCCGATGCATGGCCTTCAGTGATTCAAGCCATGTGGTGCAAGCGGTAACTGACGGAAATGCCATCGGCCTGGTTGAATTGGAGATGGTTGAGAACGACCTGGCCGAGGGACGGCTGGTGAGGTTGTTCGACATCGGTGTCAGCGTAGCGGAGGAATACGCCTATCATCTGGTCTATCCGACGAGCAGTGCCGAAGAGCCCGGTTTGCAGGCGCTTCGCGAATGGATGTTGAGCGAGACCAGGTAGAGATTGGCTCATTGAGCCCGGTCATGGCAGAGACGTGAGAGTGGCGTCCTGCCACAAGCCATCCGCTGGGACATACAACTACCCCTCCCCCTGACAAAAGCCAACAGGCGATCGGAGTAGTCAAAGGTGACCGCATTGCGAACTGACTCGCGAGCCCGTAGGTGGCCCCGCCAAACTTGAATTTTCTCGACATTCTCCAGAATACCCAGGTCCACCACAGACTCAAACACATCGAAATACCTGAAAATCGGACCGTAGACGGCATCAATGATGTGAAACCTCTCCCCGGAAAAATAAGGACCACTGCCCAGCCGTTTCTCTAACTGCCCGAATCGTGCCCGTAACATCTTCCGAGAGGTATCAAACTCCTCCAGTGTCGGTGCGTTATACAACTGGGCAATGCCACTCAACAGGCCAGACCCGAATTCTATCCAGGCGCGGTGATCGGCACGCTCCAATGGGTCCTCCGGATGCAGCGAGCCTGGTGTCACCTCATCGAGGTATTCGCAGATCACAGCTGACTCAAAAAGCGATTGTCGTTCCCCCACCACGAGCACCGGCACCTTGCCCAGCGGTGAAATCTCCTGAAACCACTTTGGTTTGTTGGCCAGGTCAATGTCCGTGCGCCGGTAAGGAATCCGTTTTTCACTCAGGACGATAACCGAGCGTTGAACGTATGGACACAGTACATGGGTGATTAGCTCGAACTCGCGAGTCATGGACGATTCTCCTTGTTGGATTCAGATCAGGTTCAGTATCGCGCTTGCACTGGGCGAGTAACATTCGCAAAATCAGAAAATCGGAATTGCAATTTTGCAAATGCAGGGGTTATCAAATGGACTGGAATTCACTCAAAGTCTTTCTCGCCATCGAACAAACTGGCTCCCTGGCAGGCGCTGCTCGAATACTGGGCGTGAACCACTCAACCGTGTTTCGCCGGTTGAACGCCTTCGAGAAAGATTTGGGTGCCCGCCTGTTTGAACGCCTGCCTGGCGGTTACGCGCTAACGCCCCTGGGCGAGGAATTGAAGGACATCGCCAATCGCGTTGACGGAGCCTTTAACGATATGGAGCGCCGAATTGCGGGTCGTGATGTGCAGCCAAAGGGCAAAGTCCGGATTACCGCGCCCAATAACCTTGCTTATCGATACCTGCCCGACTATCTGGCCGAGTTGAACCAGGATTATCCGGAGATCACGGTCGAATTGCTGGTCAGCAATCTGGAAGTCAACATGAACAGCCGCCAAGCGGATATCGCCGTCAGGGTAACGGATGTGCCGCCGGAACATCTGGTTGGCCGACAAGTGTGCTCCATTGGCTGGAGTGTTTATGGCAGCCCCACCTACCGGGAAAAGCACGGCTTCCCGACCGGTCTGGACGAACTGCAGAACCATCGACTCATCGGCGCCAGCGGCAGCATGCAGGGACTACCGGCATTTACCTGGTTGGAGCGCACACTCGCGCAATGCATCGCTGCCCGCAGCGACGACCTGGTGGCCATGTCCTGGTTAGCCCAGGGTGGCCATGGCCTGGCCCTTCTACCGGACGACCAGCAGCGACCGGAACTGGAGGCCCTGTTTGCTTTCCCTCCGGGAAAGACATCAAACCTGTGGCTGCTAACCCATCCCGATCTGCGCGAAGTGGAACGCATCAAGCTGGTTATGCAATACCTCAAAAACGCTTTCTCCGAGGATCAACGTCTTGGAGGCTTGGCTATCCGGTGATTGGTCATGTGACCTGCGCTGCCACCTCTTTTGTTCCTGAATTGGGCCGCTTTGTAGCGATTACCACACAAAGCCATACTGCACCAACGACGCTTGTGGGCCTTGGTGCGATCATAGAACCACAGGATGCAGTCAGGGTGTTCGCACTGCTTGACGAGGCTGAAATTGCTTTCAACCAGTAACTGCGCGACTGCCTCGGCGACCGGTCCGAGCAAAGACGCGGTCGCCCCGCCGCATGGGGTGCGGGTCAGTACGATGTTGCCCTCCTTGTCGCGTTCCAGATGCGGGGCTGTGAGGTAGGAGCCCAGATATGTGTTCAGTTCACTGACATCGCCTACCTCCTCTTTCTCCTTGCGTTGAATGATCAACCTGCGAGCCAGTGTCCTTAGCGCCCTTCCCTGTGTAAGTAGTTCGTCAAGGTCAACCTCCATGCTGGCCCGTGCTGGAACGGCATCACAACGCACCAACCATTTGAGCACATCGTCACCACTGTTCCAGTAGTCAATGACTCCGCCGTTGTTGCGCACCTCCGTGTTCAGCAAATCCATTGCGAGATGATCGCCCAACATGGGTGCCCCGGCCGAGCTGCGGTCGCGCTGTGTTCCTGCTTTCGCCACTTTTTATAACCCCTAAAAAACGCGTTGACAGGTTACTTTAAGCTAAACATACTCAGCTTAAGTAACCTTTATTTTCAAATTATAGAGGTTACTCAGATGCCATGCCAGCCTTAACTTGGAGGAGAATCATGAACACCAAAGATATGCAGCCTGCAGCCACTGCCCCCACCGCCAGCGCTGTAGAAAGTACTGTGCACATCCACTACAAGACAATGGAGCTCCAAGGGGTCGATGTCTTCTACCGCGAAGCTGGATCTTCGGACGCCCCAGCTGTTCTGCTGTTGCACGGGTTTGCCGCGTCGTCATACATGTTCCGCGACCTGATCCCACAATTGGCCGGGAAATACCATGTAATCGCCCCTGACCTACCGGGTTTCGGGCAGACAACCGTTATGCCTGGCGTTACATTTGACTACACCTTCGACAACCTGACATCGGTGATTGACGCCTTCACTATGGCTAAAGGGCTGGACCGCTACGCGATGTACGTGTTCGATTACGGTGCCCCGGTCGGCTGGCGACTGGCGGTGAGAAACCCTCAGAAGATCACCGCGATTGTGTCCCAGAACGGAAATGCCTACGAAGAAGGTCTGAGTGCAGGCTGGGCAGAAATGCGCAAGGCCTGGTCCGAGCCAACCGCTACCAATCGCGAGGCCCTACGCCGGTTCAACACACTCGAAATGATCAAGTGGCAGTACACCGAAGGTGTCGACGACACTTCGCTGATTCCGCCGGAGACCTACCAACTGGCCTACGCGGCGATCGAGCGCATTGGTGTAGAAATACAAATGGATCTGCTGGTCGATTATGGCCAGAACATCAAGCAGTACAGGCAGCTGCATGAGTTCTTCCGTCGCTATCAGCCCCCAACACTGGTGATCTGGGGCGAGAACGACCCATTCTTCCTACCGCCCGGTGCCGAAGCGTTTAAGCGCGACAATCCGAAAGCCGAGGTGCGTTTCCTCAACACAGGCCACTTTGCAATCGAAACCCATGGCAAAGAAATTGGGGCGGTGATGCTGAATTTTCTAAACCGCAGCATCAAACCCTAACCTGCACTCTTCCCACGGTAGCGGGCCTAGCCAGGAAGCCGGCGATGGCCCGAACTAGACGTCTCAACACACTCACGGCCTCCGGCATAGAGACCAGTAATCGCCCCAGCGTCATCAAATTGCAACTGCCGGGCCCGGACATGGCGTAAAATCCTGAATAGGTGCTAGTGTCCCGTCTGGTTAATTCGCTGATCTACTGCGAGCCGCTGGGGCCTCTGGCCAAGGCGCCAGTCCGCAGGTGTGGTGGT
>CAZFPG010000015.1:18447-19874 GCA_964521055.1 uncultured Marinobacter sp. | reverse complement strand
CCGGCCTGCGACGTACCTCTGGCCGATACTACGGCGAGTGGGTCAATAGCGATAACTGGGTAGACCACGTGCTTAGCCGCCCGTTTGTAGCCGAGCCGGGTGGTGAGATGCAGTATTCAACAGGTAGCTACCACCTGCTTTCCGCTGCACTCAGCAAAAGCACCGGGCGTAGCACCCTGGAAATTACCCGTGACTGGCTGGGTGATCCCCTGGGTATTGAAATTCACCCGTGGCTCAGGGACCCCCAGGGTATCTACTTCGGTGGCAATGACATGCGCCTGTCGCCCATGGCGCTGCTGAAAATCGGCGAACTGTATCGCAACGGTGGTGTTCATGCAGGCGAGCGGGTGCTTTCCCGGGAGTGGATAGATCAGTCGTGGACACAACGCGGCACTTCCCGGTATACCGATGACCGTTACGGTTACGGCTGGTTCGTAACCGACCTGGGAGGGCATCGCGCCTACTATGGCCGTGGATTTGGCGGCCAGATGCTTTATGTTGTTCCCGAGCTGGCAATGACGGTGGTCATGACATCGGACCCACAACCACCTGCGTCTCCCTCTTTCATGCAACAACAGAACGCGTTGCTGGAGGAGTTTGTTATTCCTGCTTTTCCGCTTCCCCCTGCTTCCTCGCCTCAAAGCTCTCAAGCTCAACGTTGATGGCGTTGGTAGAGATCACGATTTCGTAAAGCGAATACAGCAGTGATATGGACAACAGTATCAGGCTGATTCCAAAGGCTATGGCTCCGGCAAGCTGTGCTCCCACAAACAGAACGAACATGGACATGGTGCACAGGAAGAAACTCAACACCCCGTAAGCCTGCATGCGTTTTGTCAGCACGATGCGTTTACGAAGCATGCTGATCTGCCGGGCAATAAGGGCATGGTCTTCCTCGGTGTCCATCTGCTTGAGCTGGCGGATAAGCTGGGCAAGTACAAGAAAGCGATTGGTATAGGCCAGCAGCAGCAACGAAATGGCGGGGAATAACAGGGCGGGGGTGGTCAGTGTCAACGTCTGCTCCTTGATGGTTGAATCCCGGGGAAGCGCTTTCAGTCTATAGCCGGTTGGTGGCGTTGGCCAGTGAACCTTCCCGGTATCGGTTATCAGTAGTGTTTATCAATGCCAATCAGAAAAATTCATTCGCAGAATACCCGAACCCTTTCCATACTCGGTTCACTATAAATATAACCACAAGCGGGTAATCCGAGATGGCAGAAAGACAAGAGCTGGCGGGCTGGCGATGGGGCCCTTTTACGTTCCGGGTACCTTTTTATCACACCAGACTCTGCTGGTCTGAATTCCTGCAGGGGTTGCTGGTTTCTGCCGCAACGGGCCTGGCACTGATTCCGGTAATGACAGCCTACTTTGGCCTGAGCTTTGAAGAAGCTGTTGCCCTGTCCATGATCCATGCCTTCCTCATCGCT
>CAZFPG010000015.1:0-18437 GCA_964521055.1 uncultured Marinobacter sp. | reverse complement strand
ATCATTTTCGGCGAACCCTATGCCGGTGGGTGGATAACGCCCGCGCTGCCGTTGATCCTTGCCTTTGTAATCGGTGGTTATGAAGATCCGTCCAGCCGTTTCCAGGCCATGACGGCGCTCTCGCTGGTGTTTGCGTCGCTGGTGTTTATCCTCGGAATAACCGGGCTCGGGCGACGATTCGTAATCTGGCTGCCAGACACCCTTAAGGCCGGCATTATTCTGGGGGCCTCCATTGCGGCTCTTAAACGCGTCTTTGTCGACGACGCCGAGCGCTTTCTGCTGGAGCAGCCTATTGCCACCACACTGGCCTGCGCCATCTGCCTGATCTTTACCTTCTCTGTACCCATGCAGAAGCTCAAGGCCCGTAACCGTTTCTTCTTAATGCTGGGCGCGCTTGGTTTGCTGCCGGGCTTCCTGATTGCTGCGGCGGTGGGGCCGTTCGTGGGCGAGGTGAGTTTCGATATCCAGTGGGGCTTCGTGGTGCCACCCCTGGCGGAGGCGGTTGCCAAGGCGTCGCCGCTGGTCAATGGCTGGCCCAGCATGGAGATGATTGCCCAGAGTATTCCATTGGCGCTGATCGCCTACATTATCCTGTTCGGCGATATCGTCACCGGCAACGAAGTGCTGCGGGACGGCATGAAGAGCCGTACCGACGAGCACATCGACATCAACCTCAACCGTACCCACTTCTCGCTGTCTATCCGTAACGCGCTGATGGGGATCTTTGCACCGTTTTTCCCAACCCAGGGGGCGGTGTGGACCGGTGTCCACGTGATTGTGGTGCAGCGCTGGAAGCACGGGCCACAAGCCATGGGTAGCCTGCACAGCGGCCTTGCGTCCTATTACCTCATGGGCCTGCCGTTTATCTACTTCCTGTTGCCGTTGCTGACCGGCCTCAAGCCGTTGCTGGGCATCGCACTCTCGCTGACCCTGGTGCTAACCGGCTTTGCCTGTGCCTACATTGCCATGTCCATTCCCAGGGACAACGCTTCCCGGGGAACGGTGGTGCTGATCGGCGCCGCGCTGGCGTTCTTCGAGCCCTGGATTGGCCTGCTGATCGGCGTGGTGGCCACACTGGTCATGGTGGGCTGGGACCGGAGCCCGGACCCGATACCTCATGACTGACAGAACGGCAACCGGAGGGATGGCCGTTGCCACCCTTCTGACGTTTTTGGTTGTGCCAATGTCGTATTGGTTCGGTCTGATAACCACAAACAGGGCCACATTAGAGCTATCAACAACCCGGTAAGGGGGAGATAGCAATGGCCGTTAAATTCGAGCAAGCACTTCAGGACCATCCGCAACAACGGGCGGGCGCTGCCCGCCAGCCTGACAGCATTGATCAGTCTGATCGTCGGGTTCCCATCAACCTTCGCCAGTCCGGCCCCACGCCGGTTGAAATGCTGATTTCCACACGGGTTCGCAAGTCCCCATACTGGCATCTGGCCTACGAGGCCGGCTGCTGGCGCGCCACCGTTTACAACCGCATGTACCACCCCCGGGGTTATATCCGCCCTGAAGACGGCGGTGCCATGGTGGAATACGAATCCCTGGTCAACGACGTCACCATGTGGAATGTGGCGGTTGAACGCCAGATCCAGGTCAAGGGCCCCGACGCGGAACGCTTCGTGAATTATGTGATCACCCGGGACGCCACCAAGATCAAACCCATGCGTGGCAAGTACGTCATCCTGTGCAACGAGGAGGGCGGCATTCTCAATGATCCGGTGCTGCTGCGGGTCGCCAAGGATGAATTCTGGTTCTCCCTCTCCGACAGCGACCTGGAACTCTGGCTGCGGGGCGTGAACATCGGTATGGGTTTCAACGTCAGCATTGCGGAAATTGACGTGTCTCCTGTCCAGATCCAGGGCCCCAAGTCCGAAGCGCTTATGGCGGACCTGTTCGGTGAACGGGTGAAGGACATTCCCTACTACGGGCTTATGGAAGGCCAGGTTGCCGGCCATGACGTGATCGTTTCCCAGACCGGTTTCACCGGCGAAAAGGGCTACGAGATATACCTCAAGGAAGCCACCAAATACGCGGAGGACCTCTGGTACACCGTGCTTGCAGCGGGTGAGCCCCACAATCTTCGGGTTATTGCCCCCGCGCACCATCGCCGGATTGCCGCGGGCATTCTGTCCTGGGGCCAGGATGTGGACAATGAAACCCTGCCGTTCCAATGCGCACTTGCTTACCAGGTGCCGCGCAACAAGGAGGTGGACTACATCGGTAAACAGAAGCTCGAGAAGGTTCGCGAGCAGATTGATGCCGGCCGCCCTCCCTTCAGCCACATCATGGTGGGTATCCGCTTCGGCGGCAGCCCGGTCACTGATTACGCCAATGATTTCTGGTTGATCAGCGGGCCCGATGGTGGTGAGCCGGAGGGATACGTTACTTCGCCCTGGTACTCACCGGAGCTGGAGACCAACATTGCGCTGGCCTATGTGCCGTATGACCTGCGCGGTATTGGCACCCAACTGACCGTGCACCTTCCGGTGGAGTATGCCGCAGCGGATGGTTCAACCGCTGTGGAGGCGGAAGTGGTGGAAGTGCCCTTCCGGCCATCGGTGAATCCCAATGCCCGCGAGCGGGCCCGGGCGAAGGGAATTGATTTCGCCGACTAGCGGAACCGGCAGGTAGCGGGCGGCCATGTCGACCGCTACCTGCCTGGCTCTCACCTATAGCAAAGGGGGCATGGTTATGGAACTGGTTGGCGAACGACAGGCGCGTAGCCCAGGGGATGAGGAGGCGGCTACACGGTTCCGGGCCCTGGTGCGCGACGCCTCCATTGAGGCGACGCCCCGCCAGATATTGACCACGGAACATCTGCCTGATCTGTTGCCCCGGGGCACCTGCGTTTACGTACCCTTCCTGCCAAAAGGTCAATTTGGTGACACGCTGGAAGCCTGCCGGCATCTCCTGAAGGTGGGGATGCAACCTATACCCCACGTGCCTGCCCGCATGGCGGAAAGCCGGGGGCAGCTCCGGGACTGGCTGGCCGAACTGGATGAAAGCGGGGTGGACCGGTTGTTGTTGATTGCCGGTGACAGCGACGCGGTTGCCGGGCCCTTTCCAGATACGCTGGCTGTGCTGGAGTCTGGTCTTCTGGCCCAGTTCCGGTTTCACGGCGTCGGTGTTGCTGCCCACCCGGACGGCCATCCCATGGCTGACCGGGCAACCCTGATCCAGGCGCTCGGCATCAAGCGTGAATACGCCCGCACCACCGCCACGCGGCTCTGGGTGGTCACCCAGTTCACCTTTGATGCAAACGTAGTGACCGACTGGCTGCAAAGCCTTGGCAACATTCTCGAAGAGGTGCCTGTCTACATCGGCATGGCCGGACCAACGCGAGTGAAAACCCTCATCGCCTATGCGGCCCAGTGTGGGGTGGGGGCGTCCGCGCGGCTGATGCTGCGTCGCCCGGGCAGTGCCAAGCTGCTCCGTGCGTGGACACCGGACAGCATGGTGCGTGCGCTGGTCCAGTATTGCCTGGATAACCCCGATACCCTGTTAAGGGGCATTCATCTCTTCCCGTTCGGCGGCCTGCGCCAGTCGGCGCAATGGATTCAAGAGCACAGCGGGTCCGTTGAGGACCAGAGAGGGCAGATCCATGAGTCTTCAGTACAGTAAACTGAAACCCGCAAGGTCACATTCCGCGGAGTCCGCAGAGTTTCCACCGCCGGGCACACCTGATATCGAGATCGCCCGCTCGGTCCAGCCCCAGTCCATCCTGCTGCTGGCCCAGCGTCGATTCGGCCTGCCGGCGGAGAGCCTGGTCCCTTTCGGCCACTATAAGGCCAAGCTGGATATGGCGTATGTGGATACCTCTGACACCGCATCCCGGGGCAAACTGGTGCTGGTGACGGCGATTACGCCCACACCGGCGGGGGAGGGCAAGACCACCACCAGCGTGGGGCTGAACGATGGTTTTAACCGCCTGGGTGTGCGTTCCTCGGTGTGCCTGCGAGAGCCATCACTGGGCCCCTGTTTTGGCATGAAGGGCGGGGCTGCCGGCGGTGGCCGGGCTCAGGTGATTCCGATGGAGGACATCAACCTGCATTTCAATGGTGACTTCCACGCCATCACGACCGCCCACAACCTGTTGGCATCGCTGATTGACAACCACATTCACTGGGGCAACGAAGCCGGGCTGGACCCCCGTTACATCAGCTGGCGTCGGGTTATGGACCTGACCGACCGCTCCCTGCGCAATATGGTATGTGGCCTTGGGGGCGCGGCCCATGGTGTGCCCCGGGAAACCGGGTTTGATATCACGGTATCGTCCGAAATCATGGCCATCCTGTGCCTGGCGGATGGTCGGGCGGACCTGAAGCAGCGATTGGGTAATATCATTGTTGGCAGGCGCTCCGACATGACACCGGTTACCGTTCGTGACCTGGGTGTAGAGGGCTCGCTGACCGTGCTGCTGAAAGAGGCGCTACAGCCGAACCTGGTGCAAAGCCTGGAGCACAACCCGGTATTCATTCATGGTGGCCCCTTTGCCAATATCGCCCACGGCTGTAATTCCGTGACGGCAACCCGCGCTGCCCTGGCACTGAACGATGTGGTGGTTACCGAGGCGGGATTCGGTGCCGACCTGGGCGCGGAGAAGTTCATCGACATCAAGTGCCGGCACACCGGCTTGCGCCCTGATGCCGCAGTGGTGGTCTGTACCATTCGGGCCCTCAAGATGCAGGGTGGCGTGCCGCGCAGCCAGCTGGGGATTCCTGACCTGCCGGCGTTGCGGGAGGGCGCTGCCAACCTGGAGCGGCACATTCGCAACCTGCAGCAGTTCGGCCTGACCCCGGTGGTGTGTATCAACCGGTTCCCGGACGATACCAGCGATGAACTGGCACTGGTGCAGTCCATCTGCGAAGAGCTGGGGGTAAGGGCGGTGCCTGCCGACCACTGGGCAACCGGCGGCGAGGGCGCAACGGAACTGGCACAGGCGGTTCTCGACCAGATGGACGAAGGCACGCCGGAGGTGGAATTCCTTTATGAAGACAGCCTGCCGCTGGCGGAGAAGATTCGCACCATCGCCACTCGCATCTATCACGCGGGAAGCGTGGAATTTACGACAGTAGCGAGGAAACAACTGGAAGAGTACGAGAGCTTGGGTTTTGGCCACCTGCCGGTGTGTATCGCCAAGACCCAATACAGTTTCTCGGCGGATTCGTTGGTGAAGGGTGCTCCTTCCGGCCACACGTTACCCGTGAGGGAGGTGCGCCTGGCCGCTGGCGCGGGGTTTGTGGTGGCGGTGTGTGGTGACATCATGACCATGCCGGGCCTGCCACGGCATCCCGCAGCGCTGGATATTGCCCTTGATGAAGACGGCCTGGTCGTGGGGCTAACCTGAGTCCGGGCCCTCGAAAATGCCATAGGTTGGCTCTGTTCGGGCCCGCCTGAGGGCCAACAGGGAGGAGGATGGCAGGCTGGCCATGGTGCCCGTCAGGGTATTTATGGCCGGGCCCTGGGAGTAAATTTCTATTCGTTCGTATTTGGGAGCGCGCCCCATGGTTTTACGGTAGCACCGGCTGAAGTGGGTGGCGGATACAAACCCGCACATGGAGGCAATTTCCACGATAGAGCAGGATGTCTGTTTGAGTAGCCGGCGTGCCCGGTTCAGGCGCACCCGCAGGTAATAGCGGGAGGGTGTACATCCCATATGCTTGAGGAAAAGCCGTTCCAGTTGACGCCTTGATATCCCGGCCAGTGTTGCCAGTTCCTTCAGCTCAATGGGTTCTTCTATATTGGCCTCCATCAACTGGGCGGCTTCCGCCAGCTTGGGTTGTGCACAGGCGAGTCTGGGATGGATGGGCATGGGCTGCTGTTCGCTTTCCTCACGCACCCGGTCACAGACAAACATATGGGAGACGGCCGTGCTGAGCTGCTGGCCGTGGCGACGTGCCAGGAAGCTGAGCATCATGTGCATGGGTACCGTTCCGCCGGTGCAGGTCATGCGCTCCCGCTCAACAGTAAACAGGTGATTGTTGGTCTGGACGCGGGGAAAACCCTCCTGCATGGCTTCCAGGCATTCCCAGTGGGCGCTGCAGGAATGGCCGTCCAGCAGGCCTGCACTTGCCAGTACATAGGGGCCGGTGCAGACGGCTCCGAGCAGGACATGGCGCCGGGCCATCTGTTTCAGCCAGTTGACTTCCTCCTGGCAATAACTGCGGGTAACGTCGATACCGGCCACCACGATGACCAGGTCAAAATGATGTTCTTCCTGAATGGATGCGTCCGGCATCATGGTAATGCCATCGCTGGCGCGGGCGGCCCCGCCTTCGGCGGTAAGCAGTTTCCAGGAATAGAGTTCGCTGCCGGCCAGTTGGTTGGCCATGCGCAGAGGCTCAACGGCCGTCGCCAGGGCGATCAGGGTGAAGTTGTCAATCAGCAGAAAGCCAACCCGGTAGGGCTCATCGGGGGCCCTGTCTGTGTGCGAGCCTGTATCGTCAGTCATGCAACCTCCCTTGTCCCGCCAGGGACTGTTGCGGCAGTCAGCGCCCGGAGTACCCGTTCCGACAGCCGCAACCTGACTCCTGTTATTGCACTTGGATTGTGCAATAAGCGATCAGTTCCGACGCTGTTTCATTCTAAGTCGGTGATCAGTACGTGGAAGGGTCCACAAGCGACATTTTACTTCTTGAAATGATCCACATGCGACGGTTGCCGAAAGCTGGTCAGGACTTGACCCGCTCGTTGTCCGGATCAAACAACGCCCGGCAACCCACCGCTTCGATACGGATCGGGTAGTGCTCCTGAAAGTATTCCAATGTCAGTTCCCGGCCTTCCTGGGCATACTCTGCCGGGATGTATCCCAGCAGGATGTTCTTTCCCACTGAAGGCCCCCAGGCCGCGCTGGTGTTGTAGGAACGACGGCCGTGGCTGTCCACCAGTACTTCTCCGGTCTGCGGATCCAGTATGGGCCAATGGCCCACCGGATAGCGCGGTACGCCGTTGGCGTCCTTGTATTCGGTCATGGTCATGGTGCACAGGTATGCCGCCTGGTGCGGCCATTCCCGCTGTTCCAGGTAGGCGGCCTTGCCGTGGAACTCCGCTTCCTTGACCTTGGGCCGATGCAGACCGGCTTCATACAGGTTGTATTCGGTTTCCAGGTCCGCATTCTGCAGGCGCAGGCTTTTCTCCAGGCGCCGGGTGTTGGCGTAGGTTTCGATGCCAACCGGGGTGACACCCGCCTCATAGAGCAGGTCCCAGATCCGCAGGCCATAACTGAAGGGGAAATAGAGCTCCCAGCCCTGTTCACCCACGTAGGATATCCGGAAGGCCCAGACCGGAACGCCCTGGATGTTCAGCTCCCGGGCGGTGGCAAACGGGAAGTTTTCCGCCGACAGTTGGTCCGGGTCAGTGACGAATTGCGCCAGGGTTTCCCGTGCCTTTGGCCCCCAGAGCCCCAGGGTGGCCACCTCGTCTGTACGGTCCTGCACGTGGATGTTGTCCAGGCCTTTCTCCCGGGCGATGCGTTTGATCCAGCAATAGTCCCGGTAGCCGGTGTCGCCGCCGCAGACCACCCGGTAATCGTTGTCGCCGCGCCGGATGACGGTCAGGTCGGAGCGCACGCCCCCGCGGGCATCAAGGAAGTGGGTATACACGCCTTTGCCATGGGGCGTGTTGCCGCCAACCTTGGCAACCGACAGGTATTCCAGCAGTGCTTCCGCGTGGTTGCCGGAGATGTCGAAGATGGCGAAATGGGAGAGGTTGATCATGCCCACCGATTCGCTCATCTCCAACTGTTCGGCGTTGGAGACTTCCCAGAAATGCCGTGCGTCCCACTCATTTTCACGCACTGGAATGCGGTCGCGGTACTTTGCCAGCAGCGTGGGTTCGTTGGCGGCGTAGCCGTGCGCCCGCTCCCAGCCGGCGGCTTCCATGAAATAGGCACCCAGTTCTACCTCCCGGAGATAGAACGGGCTGGTTCGCATCCTGCGGCCGTTCAGGTAGGGCTCCCGGGGATGAATCGCCGGGTCGTAAATCTTCTTGGCGGTCTCGTAGAAGCGGTTGTAGACGTAGTCCGGCGTTTTCTGCAGCGGGTACTGGCGGGCGATGTCCACACTGTGGGGGTCCATGTCCGGCGAGCCATGGGTCATCCAGTCCGCCAGTATCTTGCCTGCGCCGGGGCCGTCCTTGACCCACACGGCCTCGCAGAACCACAGGTTACGCACTTCCGGGGCTTCGCCAATCAGTCATCCACCATCGGGCGTCACCGACAGCAGGCCGTTGAAGGAGTGCTTTTCCTCCCAGCCCAGTTCCCCCAGGATTGGTGTCATTTCGATGGCTTTTTCGTAGGCATCCATGACCTGGTCCAGCGAAAGATCCCGCATGGAGGGTGACAACCGTGCGTCGCCGGGCTCGGCGATGGCACCGGGGTGGACCAGCCGCGGGTTGTCCGTTTCGTAATAGCCCCACTCGATGCGGCCCCCCTCGGTGGTGGTTGGGTCGCCGGTGTCCCGCACATAGGCCGAGTTGCCCTGGTCGCGGAACAGGGGATAGACAATCTGCTTGCCGGTGCCGGTCAGTTTTTCGTAGGGCCCGAAGAACAGCAGCGGGTGCTCCACCGGCATCAGCGGAAGGGGTGCACTGGCCGTGTTTGCCATCAAGGGCCCCCAGATGCCCATGGTCAGCACCACGTATTCGGCTTCAATGTAACCCTTGTGGGTTTCGACACCACGAACCTGGCCGTCCTGGACATCAATACGGATAGCCGGGGTGTAGGGGAATGCCTTCAGTTTACCGGTGGCCACCGCTTCCTCCACCAGGTCGCCGGCCACAGTCTGGGAGCGGGGCACCACCAGCCCGGCGTCCGGATCCCACATGGCGCCCTGTATCTGGCTTTCCTCCAGTAGTGGAAACAGCTCCTTCGCCCGGCTGGGTGAAATCATGCTGACGTTGGTGCCGAAGGCTTTCCCGGAGCCCACCTTGCGGAGGAGTTCGCCCATGCGTTCGTCATCGTCGATGCGGGCCACCTCAATGCCTCCGCACCTCGCATAGTTACCGCGCTTGTCGTAAAAGGCCTGGCTGTAACTGGTGGTGTAGGTGGTCAGTTTGTCGTGGGATGTGGTGAAGCAGAAATCCGACGCGTGGGAAGTGGAGCTGATGTCCGAGGGAATGCCGGATTTTTCCAGCCCCACGATGTCGTCCCAGCCCAGCTCAATCAGGTGGTGAGCTACCGAGGCTCCGACGATACCGCCCTGGCCAATGATTACAACTTTTGCGCGTTTCGGTAGTTGCGCCATTTCGATCTCCCTTTTCCCGCAACGAATGCCAGCGTGCGCCGCGGCACGACCATAGTTCAATGTGGCCTGGATTGGTTGGTGGCGGTGACTCCAATGCGACACTAACACGTCCAAAAACGCCAAAACGGGGGCGGGTTTCAGCCCTGTTCAATTTTTGTCAGAAATTCCCCTATGTGGTCGAAGGCTTCTCCGGCCTCCGGCAATATGTCGGGAAATATGTGCCACACATGCACCATGCCGGGCCAGGTTTTCAGCTCCACCGGGGAACCCGAGTCCTTGGCCTTGTTCGCATACCGGCGCGCGTTGTCCAGCAGCATTTCCGAGTCGCTGGCATGGATCAGCACCGGTGGCAGGTTTTCCAGGTTGCCCCGCAACGGGGAGGCCAGCGGGCTGGAGGGTGACAGGCGCATGCCAAAAAAGCTCAACCACCAGAGTACCGGCAGTGGCACCCGCATAAGGCTGCCGAAGGTGGGCCCAAGCAACGGGTCGGTCTTGATGTTGAGCCGGTTGCTCGGTGCCGTCAGTGTCAGGTCGGTGGAAGGCGATAGGGCAATTGCGGCGTCGGCCTGGCGCAGGCCCTGGTCGCGAATCCAGGCGATGAGCACCAGAGTGTGGCTGCCACCGGCAGAATCCCCCGCCACCACCACGAAGTCGGCTGGCTCCGGGCCGGCGGGGCCGTGTTCCAGAATCCACTGGTAAGCCTCCTGGCAGTCCCTCAGCCCCTCCCGGTAGCGATGCTCCGGAAGCAGTCGGTAATCCACGGCAAACACCGCAGCATGGGCCACTTCAGACAGTCGGTCGGTGATGGCGCGATGGCTGCGGGGGCTGCCGGCGACCCAGGCCCCGCCGTGAATGTAGAGGATCCGCCGCCGGGTATCGACACCGGGTGCCAATGCCCATTCGCCTTTCGGCGCATTGGCACCGGAAGGACGGAACTCCGAAACAAACTCCCGCCCCTCGCTGAGGCCGTCCATATGCTTGCGCAGGGCCATCAGCCGGGCCCTTCCCCTCAGGCCTCTGGCGGAGCGGCTCATGTCCCTGATGGTGTCCAGCACCTGGTTATGGCCAGGGCTGGGGGTGTAGTCCTGTTTCGGGAAGTCGTCCCTGTCCAGGTGCGCGAGATTTTCACCGCGAAGAACCAGAACCGTTATCAGAACAATAAGCAGGAGCAGGGCCAGTACAAACCAGATCATGAATCAGCCTTTTTGGCGGTTGAAGTCTTGCGATACCGGAGTTTTCGCCTATTTAGCGGCCAAAGTAAACATTTGAGCTCAGGGCCATTCGGGACTTTACTTGCAGTATGGACAGGGCCGGCGTTCAGAAAATTGCATACCAGATTGTCATGGTAATGGTGGTGGCCGTGGCGGTGGGCGCCATCGCCTCCCTGGCAGCAATCGGCTTTGTGGATGCGGTGCACTACCTCAACGATCTGCTGCTGATCTCCCCCTATGCCCGGATTCTGGCCGAAGACCGGCCAGGCCTGGTGGCGGCAGCCACGCTCGCTGTGCCTGCGGCTGGGGGGCTTATTGTCGGCCTGGTGGTCCATTTCCTGGTGCGGGAGAAACGTGGCCTGGCACCGCCGGATGCCATTCTGGCGGCGCAGACCAGCGGGCCGGCGCCAGGATTCAGAAGCGGTGTGGCGTCAACCTTTGCAGCATTGGTCTCACTCGGCAGCGGCGCGTCAGTGGGGCAGTACGGGCCGCTGGTGTATCTGGGCGCGATGTTCGGCAACCTGGCGGGCCGCCTGCGGCTCAACCTGCGGCATCAGCGCTCCATTGCTATCGCCTGCGGCGTTGCAGCGGCGATTTCCACCGCCTTCAACGCACCGATTGCGGGCCTGGTGTTCGCCCATGAAGTGATTCTGCGCCACTACTCGTTGCGCGCCTTTGCTCCGGTGACGGTAGCTTCAGCGACGGGTTACATCATTGCCAACGTGATTTTTGATCGCCCTGCGCTGTTCCTGGTGAGTTTCGACAGCGTTGAGCATAGCTACGAATTCGTATTCTTTGCCCTGGAAGGGGTGCTGTGCGCCGGCCTGGCCTGGGTTTTCATGGTGTTGCTGAGGCTCAGTAACAATCTTGCCCGGCGACATATTGCACCACCCTGGGCCCGGCCGGCTGTAGCCGGTCTGGCAGTGGGGCTGGTGGCCCTGTGGATACCGGAAGTACTGGGCATCGGACAGGAAACCCTGCGGTTTGCCACCATCGAGGGAGCGTTCGGAATCGGTGAACTGGCGCTGATCATCGTTGCCAAGCTGGTGTTGACGGCTTTGTGTGTCGGCTTCGGGTTTGTGGGTGGTGTTTTCAGCCCCGCGTTGCTGATCGGTATCCTGTTCGGCGCTTTCTATGGGCTGGTTCTGCCCTATGTGGCTCCGGTGCCACATTCCGGCCTGGTGGTTTACGCCATTTGCGGCATGATGGCACTGGCCAGCTCCGTCATCGGGGCGCCGTTGACCACCATCCTGATCGTGTTTGAGCTGACCCGCAGTTACGACCTGACCATCGCTGCCATGGTGGCCGTGGTCTTTGCCAACCTGATTTCCTACCGGGTCATCGGCCGCTCACTGTTTGACCTGCAATTGCGGGCGCGAGGGTTTGACCTGTCCCTGGGGCGGGACAAGGCCATCCTGGAAACCCACAGGATACGGGACTACCTGTCCGGCAAAGTAACCACTGCCACCGGCCAGGACACCGCCGGCGAGGTGCGCGAGCGCTTGGTGAGCGACGATCGCTCCGAGGCCATGATCCTGGATGACAAGGGCGTATTGGTGGGTGTGGTCAGGCTGCAGGGGCTTGTGAACTGCAACGCCGACACACCGGTGGTGGAGCTGGCCACCCGGTCATTCGCAACGTTTGATGAAAACACGTCGGTCTGGCAGTCCATGGAAATGCTGAGGGGCTTTCTTGGTGAAGCCGTTCCCCTGGTAGACCGGGATGGCCGGTTGCTCGGCGTTGTGCCGGAGGAAGCGGTGATACGGGCGTACCTGGAAATTGTGCATGACCTGCGTGAGGAAGAAAATGAAGCCGCATAGCATCGGGGTTTGTCTTTTGGGTATCGGCCTTCTGGCGTCTCCGGTTGTCTTGCAGGCACGGAACGGGGATCAGGAGCCTGAGGCACTCACGGTCGTAACCTGGGGCGGTGCTTATGAGGAAAGCCAGCGAAGGGCCTATTTTGAGCCCTTTACCGAGGCCACCGGCGTGGAGATCGAGACAGTCCATTACGACGGTGGTGTGAAAGTGCTGAAGGAACACCTTGCAAGCGGAGACGTGGAGTGGGATGTCATCGATATGATCCAGTCCGACGCCAGCGCCGCCTGCGACGACGGGCTGCTGGAGCCCATTGACCCCGGGATCCTTGCGTCTGCCCCCGACGGTACGTCGCCGCAGGAGGATTTCATGGACGGGGCCATCAATCCGTGTTTTATCACCCAGATTGTGTTTTCGACGGTGATTGCTTTTGATGATCGCGCCTTTCCGGGGGTCAAACCGGACAGCGTGGAAGATTTCTTCAACCTGGAGGCCTTTCCCGGCAAACGGGCGCTGCGCAAATCACCGGTGGGGCTGTTCGAGTGGGCGCTGCTGTCACTGTCGGTGCCACGGGAGCAGCTTTATGACCTGCTCAGCACCCGGCGGGGACTGGAACTGGCGTCACGGCGTCTGGAGGATATTCGCGAGGAGATCATCTGGTGGACCCGTGGCGACGAACCGGTGGAGTTGCTGTCCAATGGCCAAGCAGCCATGGCCACGGGCTACAACGGCCGCTTTTTCCATGCCAGGGCCATGGAAGGCGCTCCCATCTCGGTGATATGGGACGGACAACTGATCGGCTTTAACAGCTGGACCATACTTCGGGGCACGGATCAGGCGGATCTGGCCGCAGACTTTATTGCCTTTGCCACCCGGGCGGAGAATATGGCCGCCCAGGCCAACCTGATCAGCTACGGGCCTGCGCGGAAATCGGCGCATCAGAGAGTAGGGCTGCACACCGATGCCGGCGTTCCCATGCGGCCGTACATGCCAACAGCGCCAGCCCACATGGATACGGCGGTTGTCAGGGACCACCATTGGTACTCGCAAACCGTGGAGTTACGGGAGCACTGGTTCCGCGAGTGGCTGGAATGATGACAGGCTGCTCAGGCCGGTTCGCAGGCCTCGGTAATAACCCGGTTGCGGCCGGCAGCCTTGGCCCGGTAGAGCATGGCATCAGCACGATTGATGGCGTCGCCGGTTCCCTTACCGGGTATGTATTCGGCGATGCCTACGGTCACCGTAACCGGTATGCCTGCGATCGGGGCTCGCTCCACCGCCCTGCGACAGCGTTCGGCAGCGTGGCGTGCAGCGCGGAGATCAACCCCCGGTGTCGCCACCAGGAATTCATCACCCCCCCAGCGGGCGGCCAGGTCCACCTCCCGCACGGTGTTGGAAAGAATGTCCGCAAACTCGCGGATAACGGAATCCCCGACCTCATGGCCATGGTCGTCGTTGATGCCCTTGAACCGGTCAATATCGATGAGAATGATGGTCAGTGGGCGTCGGTAGCGGTCTGCCAGTGCAGCCTCGGCGGACAGGAAGCGGTCCGCACCGCGACGGTTTGCAAGCCCGCACAGGGGGTCGGTGTTGGCCCAGTGCTGGAGTGTTTCCGCCCGTGTAAAGGCGCCCCAGGTTCGCTCCCGTAAAAACGTTCCGGCGCTGGTCAGTGCCAGCAACACGGCCAGAAAGAGATGGATACGTGCCAGGTAAACCCAGTTATGGCAATACTCTCCCGCGGCGAGGAAGCAACCCAGTACTTCGTAGGTTGTCAATATCCCCGAGAACAGGAAAGTTGCAACGCCGGTAATCATGCCTCCCCGATAACCAAGGGTGATAAAGCCACCGACAATGAGGATGCCTACTGCCCAGTAATGCCCCCCGGCCAATAACAGCAGATGTTCACCTAATGGGTCGCTGAAACTGAAGTGCCAGGCAAGGCGGCTGAGTATCATGGTGCCGATGGTTGCGACAAGGACGATTTCCATGGTTCTCAGAGGCTTGGCCCTGCGCCACAGGGCCAAGCAAAGGCCGGCAAGAAACACTGCAAACGCCGGATAGGCTAGGGCAATGAAGGGGTCGCCATTTTCCCGAAATGCCCAACTGAGCATGACAATGGCCATGGTAAGTATGAGTACACCCAGATAGATTCGCCGCCGATAGGCTTCAAGGCGGTTCAGCTCTGTCTGAATGGCATGGAGATCGTTCCCGGGTGCTGAGTCCATAGCGTTCGTAAATCCATTTGTAGCGGGCTCCCTCGTGTCACCCGCTTGAGAACATAAAGAATAGTATATGCACGCTACACATATATTATCCCGCAATCAGCGGTGGAGTCTATGGCTTACTGATAGCAGGGCGTTGTCGGCGCTATCCTCTGGGTTTCAGCAAGCGGCAAATGCGATCAGGCGGATTGTTTCTCGCTGCCTTCTAGAATCTGTTCGATTTCTGAAGCTGAGAGCGTTTCTTTCTCGAGAACCGCTTTAGTCAGCGCTTCGAGCTGCTGCCGATGATCGGAAAGGAAGTTTACCGTGGCTTTTTCAAGTTCAATCAGTTTGGCCTGAACCTCCATGTCGATCAGTTCCGCCATGTGCTCGCTGTATTCCCTGGGCTGACCCATTTCACGGCCCAGGAAAACATGCTCCTCACCAACGCCCAGCCCCAGCGGGCCGATTTTCTCGCTCATGCCCCATTGCCCGAACATGCGCCTCAGGAGCCTGGTGGCTTCCTTGAGGTCATTCTGGGCGCCGGTGCTGACTTCGCCGTAAATCAGCTTTTCCGATGAACGGCCACCCAGCATGACTTTGATGCGGTCTGTCAGGTAGCTTTCGGTGTAGTTATAGCGATCTTCCCTGGGCATCTGTTCGGTCACGCCCATCGCCATGCCATGAGGGATAATGGTCACTCTGGTAAGCGGGTCGGCCTTGGGCATGAAATACGCCATGATGGCATGCCCACACTCGTGATAGGCCACAACCTCTTTTTCTTCGTGCGTCAGTTCGGCGTCGCGTTCCTCGCCCAGCACAATGCGGTCGCGGGCATGCTCGAAGCAGTCATTATTGACCTTGTCCAGGTTCAGCCTTGCCGCAGTAAGGGCGGCCTCATTGACCAGGTTCTTCAGATCGGCGCCGGCAAAGCCAATGGTGCGGGCGGCTATTTCTTCCAGGTCGACATCGGTGTCGAGGGGGACTTTCCTGACATGAACTTCCAGAATGGCCTTGCGGGCCTCCTTGTGGGGCCTGTCCAGCGTTACCTTGCGATCAAAGCGACCGGGGCGGAGCAAGGCACTGTCGAGCACGTCCGGGCGGTTGGTGGCGGCCAGCACAACCACATTCTCGTGACCTTCGAAACCGTCCATTTCTGTCAGGATCTGATTGAGCGTCTGCTCCCGTTCATCGTGCCTCCACCGAAGCCGGCGCCACGGGAGCGCCCGATGGCATCCAGCTCATCAATAAAGATCAGCGCCGGCGCTTCTTTGCGGGCGGTGTCGAACATGTCCCGAACCCTTGCCGCGCCAACGCCAACGAACATTTCGATGAACTCGGAGGCACTGATGCTGAAAAAGGGAACCTCGGCCTCTCCTGCAATCGCCTTGGCCAGAAGGGTCTTGCCGGTGCCGGGCGGGCCAACCAACAGGATGCCCGTTGGCATTTCCGCGCCCAAAGCCTTGTATTTTTCCGGGGCTGTCAGGAAATCAATGATTTCGGTGATGTCGCGCTTGGCGGATTCGATGCCCGCAACGTCTGACAGCCGGGTCCTGGAGAACTGTTTCTCAACCCTGCGGGCCTTGGAGCGGTTAAAGCCCATGACTCCGCCGCCTTGCTGCATCATGCGCTTCTGGGCGTATGACCAGAACCAGAATAGCAGAGCCAGGAACAGTAGCCACGGAAGAACGTTGGTCAGTACCTGTTGCCACAGGGGCGGCTCGGCGGGCAATGCGCTGATGGTAACAGCATGGGATTCCAGCAACGGTAGCAGGTCCGGGTCTTCAATCGGGGGGCGAACGCTGTGGAAGCGAAGGGAGGGGCTGCCGTCGGCCAGGGCTCTTCCCCCTTCTTCCGTCAAACGGCCTTCAATATGGTCGGTCCGAAGCGTGACTTCGTCCACATGTTCGTTGGCAACGGCCTCCTTGAACTGCGAATAGGGTAATTCGGTCACGGCTGGTTGCCCGCCATCCTGAAGCCAGAAAAACATCAGGATGATTGCAGCGCTGAGCCATAAAAACGAGTATTGGGCAGGTATTTGCGGATTTTGCGGTTGTTCTGGCTGCTGAGGTTTTTGTGTCTGGGTCATGGCTCTCCGTCTTTATAGCTGTAGAATCCCCTGCTAACCGTTCTCGCGGTTTTTATTCAGCGACCACCCGCCGAACCATTGGTATTCAATGGTGTTTTACACCGCGGCTGGTCAGGTGGCAAGGGACAGAGCCATGTTTCCATTGGACCCGGAAAACTGGACCCTGCTTCAGGGCAGCCTTGTTTTCTGCGCATGCGCGGCGGTTATTGCGCTGGCGGGTACCCGTATTACCCGGATTGTGGATCAACTGGCGGATCGTACCGGTATAGGCGAGGCCGCCGCCGGTGCGGTGCTGCTGGGCGCCTCCACATCGTTAGGCGGGTCGGTACTCTCGGTCACAGCGGCGTGGAATGGCCATGCAGAACTGGCGGTGAGCAACGCGCTGGGTGGTATTGCGGTGCAGACGTTCTTCCTGGCAGTTGCAGACATGGTCTACCGCCGCGCCAATCTTGAGCATGCCGCTGCCTCTGTTCCCAACATGATGCAGAACGGATTATTGATCTGCCTGCTATCGTTGATTCTGTTTGCACCTTATCTGCCGGATTTTACGATTTTCGGGGTTCACCCGGTAACGCCGGTTCTGCTGGGTGTCTATGTCTATGGCATACAGCTGGTGCGTAGTGCGTCGGAATCGCCCATGTGGCGGCCTTCCATTACCCGGGATACGCGGGAGGACAAACCTGACGACGTAACAGCCATGCCACCGTTGTTACGGCTGTGGGCCGAGTTCCTGGTGCTGATGTCGGTGCTGGGGTTCGCGGGGTGGATGCTCGAGCCGGCGGCAACGGTAATCGCGGACAGGACCAATCTGACCCAGACGGTGGTCGGGGTTATGCTGACGGCTATCAGCACGTCGATTCCCGAGCTGGTAACATCCGTTGCCGCCGTTCGGCGAGGGGCTCTTACCCTGGCGGTGGGGGGCATTATCGGTGGCAATGCCTTCGATACCCTGTTTACCGCGGCCTCTGACATCGCCTACCGGGACGGCTCCATCTACCACGCCATGCCGGAGGATTCGAAATTCTGGGCAGTGCTTACCCTGCTGATGTCAGGCGTGCTGATGATGGGGCTGATTCGCCGTGAGCGGCACGGCATTGGCCAGATCGGGATGGAAAGCGTGGTTATTATGGTTCTTTATGTGCTCGGCGTGGTGTTGCTGCTGGCAGGGGGCTAGAGTTTCATGGGCCTAGTCAAACCGCCTTGCCTGGCTGAACCGATCCCGCCAGTAGTAGCCGTTGAGGGAAGACCGGGTAACACCGATGGATGTTGAAGAGTGGATAAAGCTGTCGCCGCCCATGTAGATGCCCGCGTGCTGGTCTTTGCCCTTGATGCGGAAAAACACCAGGTCGCCGGCACGCAGCTGATCCCGCTCTACCACATCGCCAGCGGAGAGCATTCGGGAGGTGGTTCGGGGCAACTGTCGCCCCAGGGCTTCATCAAAGGCCGTGGCGATAAACCCGGAACAGTCAAACCCGCTTGCGGACGTACCACCGTACCGGTAAGGCGTGCCTTCATAACGCTCGAATACCTGCCATAGCCGGTCAGCCGTTGCCGACTCTTCGGCTGTGACGGTCTTGCTGGATGGCTGCCAGGTGCCCTGATTGCCGGAGCTGAGGCTCTGGTTGCTGGCGCAGCCGGCGAGGCTGAGTGCAATCAGGATTGTGAGAAACGGCAACAGCGGGCGCTGGTTCATTGAAAGTTACCTTGAAGATTGTCTTTGAAGAGTGACCTTGAACCATCTGATACAAGAGTACTTTAAAAGGCGTGAGGCGGGTTTGTCAGGTTAAAGTTTGCTTCGATTTGTGTTCCGGGAAGCGCCACTTGACGGCCTGAGGCGGTTTCGCGAACCATGGATGCTTTCAGCCCCGAG
>CAZFPG010000014.1:3443-19883 GCA_964521055.1 uncultured Marinobacter sp. | reverse complement strand
CTTCCGGGGGAAGAGGCGCTTTTCTGTGTGGCCGACATTCCTGCCAAGCAGACCCGCTTTGTATACCAGGCGTTGCCCTATGCCGTTGAGGAACAGATTGCCCAGGATATCGAGGGCGTCCATCTGGCCCTGGGTAACCGTACTGAAAAAGGGTTCCGGGTGGCGGCCGTGGACCACAGCCGGATGGCCGAGTGGATGGCGATGTTCAGAGGCTGGGAGCATCTGAAGCTGGAGGCAATTTACCCCGACGCAAGCCTGCTCCCGGTCACCGATGGCGGCTGGTCCATCTGCCTGGATGGCGAAACCGCCATGCTTGCAAGCGATCATGGCGAATGGCTCAGCGTTCAGGCGCGCAACCTCTCGATGTTCGCCCAGACTCTGGCATTGCCGCCGTCCGATGAAGTCGTCGCGGAAGTGCCGGTCATGGTCTATGGCACCCAGCAGGAATTTGAGCACCAGCAGGCGGACCTTGCCGAACTCAAATCCTCCGGACGCCTGAGGGTGAGGGAAGAAACCCTGGAGTTGATGCCCCTGGAGTTACTGGCCCACGCCCACCACCACCATCTTTGCCAGCCCATCAATCTCTGCCAGGGCGACTACAGCATCCGTTCCGGTAAATCCAGCGTGTTGGGCCCATGGAAGCCACTGATCGCAGTGGCCAGTGTCTGGTTTGTCATCCAGATCGGTGTCGAGGTCGGAATGGGCCTGTACCACCAGCAAAAGGCTGACCAGACCCGGGAAGAGGCCATGGCCATTTATCGTCAGGCATTTCCCGACGATACAAGAACCCATGCGGGCAATGTCCGTCGGGTTGTTGAGGGGCAGTTGCGGCAATTGCAGGCGGACGGGCCCGATGCCGGGTTTATCAGCCTCATGAAGTTCACGGGTGAAGAATATTCGAAAATACCCGATGGTGGCTCCGTTACCTTCAACTCGGTCAATTACAGCCGGAATCGTGGGGAACTGGTGGTGGATGTGCGGGCCGACAGCTACGACAAATTAAGCAGGCTGCGAAATGGCCTAACCAGCCAGGGCCTGGAAGCCGAGATCGGATCGGTGGTCAATGAATCCGACGGCGCCCGCGGCCGCTTGACGGTTTCAGGAGGGTAACGTCATGTTGAACAGAATCAGGGAACAACCGGCAGTGGGCAAGTTGATTGCCCAGTATGATCAGTTACCTCGCAGGGACCAGCAGGCATTGACGGTTCTGGTCATCGCTGTCTTTCTGGGTATTCTCTATTTTGCAGTGTGGACACCCGCGGTCAGTTTCCATGAGGAAGCCCTGAGCGAGCGTGAACGTTCGGCCGAGCTGGTGGCCTGGCTTGAAGCCAACCGGGACGCCCTCAGGAAACTGTCCGGGGCGACAGGCAGCCCGGGCAATTCAGCGGTTGAAACACCGGAAGACGGTCGTGCACTGATGTCTCTGGTTACCCGCAGTGCTGGTGAGGCGGGACTGTCGCTGCAGCGCTTCGAGCCCAGCGGCGACAATGCCATCCGGGTCTGGCTCGAAGGAGCGCCGTTTACTGACGTGGCAGGCTGGCTGGAAGAGCTGAATACCGGGCACGGTGTCCAGATAGATCAGGCTTCCATGGATCGACAGAACGACCCTGGCATGGTATCCGTACGCCTGACCTTGACGATTTGAGATAAACGCGGGAGAACGCACGATGACTGACGGCACAGACAACAATAACAGCCCGGAGCCGGCGATTGTCCGTCTCGATGCAAGTGCCCGCAATGAGGCGATATCGATACTGGTCAGCGCCTATCGGAGTGAGCCCACGTTCCAGTATCTGTTTGATCACCGCCGGCCAGGGTACGAACAGCGGGTCAGGGCGACAGTGCGCGAACTGATCGACCTCTACTTCGAGCTGGACCAGGACGCCATTGGTGTGATGGTCAACGATACGCTGGTGGCGGTTGCGTTTATTGGCGAGCCTGAACTGAGGCTGAACCTTGCCGAGCAGATCAGCTGGCGCATCCGTATGGTGCTGACCGCAGGCTTTGCCTGTACCCGCCGTTATCTCGACTATCACCAGAAAATAAAGGAGATGCTGCCGCAGCCCCTCGCACACCAGTTACCGTTGATGGGGGTCAATCCCAAATACCAGAACAAGGGCTATGGGCGGATGTTGCTGTCCACCGTGGAAAAACTGTGCGCGGAAAACCCCCGCGGCAGTGGCCTGGTACTGGATACCGGCAACAGCCGGTACCTGCCATTCTATGAATCGGAGGGGTTCCGCAGCCTTGGCACTGTCCGGTTGGGTGACTTTGAAGACCACATACTGTTTCGCGAGGTTCACGCCGGGGAGGCGGCAAGTGCCCCCGGATAAGCGAGCAGGCTTTCTAGCATTACAGGAGACGCTGTGTCTGACAAACTGGATTTCGATCTGATCATTATTGGCGCCGGTTCAGGCGGTGTTCGGCTGGCCCGTATGTCTGCTGCCAAGGGCGCCCGCGTCGCGGTGGTTGAGTCGCGTTACCTCGGTGGTACCTGCGTCAACGTGGGCTGCGTGCCCAAAAAGCTGTTTGTCTATGGCGCCCATGCCGGGGAGGACATTGAGGATGCCGCGGGCTATGGCTGGAGCGTCCCGGGTGATCAGGTCAGTTTTGACTGGACCAGGCTGGTGGCCAACAAGAATGCTGAGATCGAACGCCTCAATGGCATCTATGGCCGCATGCTTGAGAATGCCGGTGTAACGGTCATCGAGGGTACGGCCTCACTGGCAGATGCCCACACCGTCGTTGTTGGAGACCGGACCTTCACCAGTAAACACATTACCGCTGCAACCGGCAGCTGGCCCGTGGTTCCTGATGTGCCCGGCAAGGAATGTGTTCTCACTTCCAACGAGATGTTCTACCTGCCGCAACTGCCCAAGCAGGCGGTGGTCTGGGGTGGTGGATATATTGCGGTTGAGTTTGCCGGCATTCTTGCAGGCCTTGGCGTGGAAACAACCCTGCTTTACCGGGGAGAACTCTTCCTGCGAGGCTTTGACGACGACGTCCGTGAATTTACCGCAGCGGAGATGCGCAAGAAGGGCATCAACCTCCGCTTTGGCGTCAATATCGAATCCATCGAGACCGACAACGCTCACTATGCCGTCAACCTGACAGACGGTTCTCGCCTGAATACCGGGCTGGTCATGGCGGCAACCGGCCGGCGGGCGCTGGTGGATGGTCTTGGCCTGGAAAAGCTGGGGGTGCAACTGAGTGCTTCCGGGCATGTGGTTGTGGATGACCACTTCCAGACCGCAGTGCCGTCCATTACCGCTCTTGGTGATGTCATTGGTACCCCTCAACTGACCCCCGTCGCTCTGGCGCAGGGTATGGTGCTTTCACGCCGACTGTTCGGCGATGGCAAGGGAGAGATGGATTACGGCAGTATTCCCACCGCTGTGTTCTGTCAGCCCAACATCGGTACCGTCGGCCTTACCGAGGCCGAGGCACGAGTGGCGGGTTACAAGCTCCGTATTTACCGTTCTGAATTCAAACCCATGAAGCACACTCTCAGTGGTCGGGACGAGCGCTCATTGATGAAGCTGGTGGTGGATGATAAAACAGACCGGGTGCTTGGTGCCCATATGGTAGGGCCTGACGCCGGCGAAATTACCCAGGGCATTGCAGTTGCCATCAAGGCGGGTGCCACCAAGGCTCAGTTCGACAGTACCATTGGTATTCATCCCACTTCCGCCGAAGAATTCGTTACCATGCGCGAGCCGGTGGCGTAGGCCAGGCCCAGCTGCTGTTTACATCCGTATCCAGCGGCTGAGGATCTTCCTCAGGTTCTCTTTCCTTACCGGCTTTGAAAGATAATCGTTCATTCCCGCTTCGCGGCAACTGGATTCGGTACCCGGTAACGCGTCAGCGGTGAGTGCAATGATGGGCGTGCCGCCCTGGCCGTTACTCTTTTCCCACTCCCGGATACAGCGGGTGGTTTCGTAACCATCCATCAGTGGCATCTGGCAGTCCATCAGAATCACGTCGTAACCGGTGTGATTGGTCTGAACCAGCTCCAATGCCTCTTCGCCGTTAACCGCTGAGTCGGCCTCGAATCCCAGGCGTTTGAGCAGGGCAGTGGCCACCCTCTGGTTGACAATGTTGTCTTCAACAACCAGGGCCTTGCCCTTGCCCGTGGAAGCAGGCCCTGGGTCCCTGCTCGGAGGAGTGGTGTCCGGTGTGGCCAGTTCAAATGGTAATTCAAACCGGAAGGAGGACCCCTTGCCCAGGTCGGTTTCCACTTTTACATGGCCGCCCATCAGCTCTACCAGTCGTTGCACGAGGGAAAGCCCCATGCCTGTTCCGCCATAACGCCTGGAATTGCCGGTTTCCAGTTGCTCGAAAGAGTTGAAAATATCGTGGATCCGCTCGATGGGAATGCCGCAACCGGAATCGCTGACGGTGCAGTTCAGTACCACGCAGTTTTCCTCCAGCGGGAACCAGCCTGCCCGTACGTTAATGTAGCCGTCACTGGTAAATTTGATGGCATTATCGATCAATCCGGCAAGTATCTGTCGCAACCTGGAGGCATCGCCGAGCACCAGGGGATGGTCCGGCCATTCGCCCACAAATTTGGTCGACAGCGTAAGGCCCTGTTGTTCGGCAATGTGCCGGTAACTTGCATTGCAGTTGATAATGAGCTGCTGCAGGTCAAACTCCCGGCTTTCAAGTTCCAGCGTGCCACGGTCGATATGGGAGTAGTCCAGAATATCATTGATAACGGTGAGCAGATCCTCGGTGGATTGACGGGCTGTTTTGAGGTAGTCGGCTTGCCTGGGACTCAGTGGTTCCTCGTTCACCAGCTCAATCATGCCCAGTACGCCATTAAGCGGCGTGCGCAATTCATGGCTCATGGTTGCAAGGAATTCCGATTTTGCACGGTTGGCCTGTTCCGCACGCTCTCGTGCTTTCTCGGACGAGGCGAGGGTCTCATCCCGTGACTGCTTCAGCGTTCTCAGGTGGGTGGCCAGCGAGTTCAGGCTTTCCTCAAGCTCCCGAATCTCGCGGGTAGTGGCTGTTTTACTGACCGGCACTTCTTCATATTCCCGATTGGTCAGTTTTGCGACCCTCCGGGTGAGCCCGCGAATCGGTTCAATGATGCTGTTGAGGGAATGATTGACGATAAGCAGGGTAAACAGCAGTAGTGAAAAGCCCACCGCGAGGGAAGTCCAGAGAATGTCCTGGCGCCGTGCAGCCAGCTGATTCTTGTTCACGCCTACCTGAACTGTACCCACCCGCAGTGCTCCGGCACCGAAACCGTAATCCGGTTCAAACCATTCCATCTGACGGTCTTCACTCAGGTCCAGAGGTTGCTGCAGGATCTCCGACTCAAACACATCGAACGCTTCGTCGTATGGTGCCTCGGGCGACTCCCCGGTTGATACAAAGCCGACCTCATCGCCAATCAGGTTTGACACGCGGATCCATTCTGCCCGGCTGCGCCGCAACGACTGGGAGAGGATCTGCTCCAGTGCTGCGGTATTACCGGATACAACGGCATATTCAACTGCAGGGGCAAGACTGTCTGCCAGCATCTGGCTGCTGTCGGCCAGATCCTTGCGGGCATCATCCAGGCGGGCAGAGGTGAAGAACACCATCAGCACAACGAACATAACGATCGCTGGCGCTGCCCCCAGGAGAAGCAGCTTTCTGGAAAGCGGTGCCTGCCGTTCCCCGCGATTACTCATCGGCAGCCTCCTCGGATTTGGTAAGCTGCTCCCTCACGGACTCGATGATATCCTGTCGCTCCGGCAACGGAATGTTCAGGGAACGCGCAACCTGTCGGTTCAACTCAATGCTGAAGTTATCGGGGTAAGCGGGCGGCGGAAACTGCCCATTGGTCCGAAATTCTTCGATAAAGTCCGCAGCCAGGCGGGCAATCCCGGTCAGTGGCGTATACGTCGACGCCAGAGACCCCGCTTTTACATAAGCCTGACTCGGACCAATGACAATCCGGTTACGCCGGTACGCTGTCAGTAGAATGTGCTTGATGGTTCTGGGGTTGTAGATACTGTTGTCCGGCGCTGCGAGGATGAAATCGCCATAGCTGAGTGCACGAATCAGCGTTGGTATCAGCTTTTCATCGGAGTTAACAACGAATATTTTCCCTTCAAGCCCGTATTCAGGCAGTTCTTCGGTAAGCGGCTCATAGAGCTCAACCGTATCAGGGCGGGCAAGCATTGCCACCCGCGTTGCCTGGGGCAGGATGACCTTACCGGCAATCGCCTGTCGAATAAGGGGAGGGTTGTAGAGAATACCGGAAACGGATCCGCCGGAACGTTCGACGTAGCTATCGATGAAGGACTGGTCAACCAGTAGTGCCAGAATGGGAACCCTCTTGTCCTCCTGACGAACCCGGGTAAAGGCTTCCGGGCCCAGCGCGATAACCGGTGTTTTACTGTCCTGGGATGTTTGTCCGCGGCTGAAAGACCGGATCACGGTACTGCTTCCCAGCGCCTCTTCAAGAAGGGACAGCATGCGGCGATTCAGTGCCGAATTCTCCGAGCCCGCTAGATAGACCAGTGACCCCGGAGCAGACTGGGCCGACACAGTAGCGGGAAGTAACTGGATGAAAGCCAGAAACAGGGCAAGGACCACCAGATGCCATCTGGCTGAGGGCGAACCTGTGCTCGCCGGAATGTTCGGGTCCTGTGTTGCTTTCATACCGTCCGGGGTCTGATGTCGTCCATGTTGTTTCAGAATCTCACGCCAGCTTCGACGAAGAACTGGTTGTGGTCTTTGACAATGTTGTCCGGGCTGAGTGTGGGATCCCTGTCCAGGTAGTGTTGCATAGTGAGCGCCAGTTCGTAACTGTAGCCCTCTGCAAACACCCGCCTTGCGAGACGGAAATCCGCACGCTCGAAGTGAGAGCGGCGAAATTCGTCGGCAAAATAGAAAGCGGCAGAAGACGTCATGCCAAACGGCAGGTCCTGGATCCACGCGAAGCTGCCGGAGTGTCTGACCGACAGGCGGCCCAGAAGCGCTACCGCGTATCGCTTGTCGCCAGCATCGCGATCATTTTCTCCTGTGTAGCGACCATCCTGATCCAGATAAGCATAGCTGATCCTCAGTTTGGTGCCCGGGAAATCCAGGGATGTCTCTACCTCAAAGCCTTCCTGGTCCAGGGCGACATTGTTATCAATGGTCCAGTCTTCTTCATTGATAACCCCGCTGATCATGTCCCTGAGCTGGTCATTGAAGTACCGGACTTCCAGCGACAGGATGGATGAGTCAAGGAAGTATTGGCCAAAATAACTTATTTCACGGGAGGTTATGCGTTCTTCTTCAAGCTTTTTACCAAGAGTTGATGTGGCGGGGTCAACCAGGTCTGCCACAAGAAACCGCTGCCCTTCCAGGGACTCGAACGGAGGGGCAACGTTTCTTGGGCGATAGGACCAGTCGGGGTTCTGCTCAAAGGCATCAGGGGTCCGGACAGCCTCGGAGTAGACAAACCGCAGGGTATGGTTGTTGGAGAGAATAAAGTTCGCCGCAACCCTTGGCGAAAAATACCCTTCATCGGTTGTGGTTGTTCGTTCCCAGTTACCACCGGTGTTCAGTGTTAGCCAGCGAAAGGGGGTGTATTCGAGATTGCCGAATAGCCGTGACTGGTAATTGTTGCCGCGGCCATTGAAGAAAGTCTCGGACCGGTAGGTGTCCTTGCGATAGCCAAGACCGGAGACCAGCTTCAGGTCCGGATTGAACAGAATGGTATCCTGAAGTTCGAATTCCAGGCGCGACTCTTCGATGTCCTCGTTCAGGTTGGCTCTGAATGGGTCGGTATCACCGGGGTCGCATTCCCGCAGGTCGGGGGTTGGGGTAGCGGGATCGAGGATATCCAGGAACTGGTCCTGGGGAATACAGGTTGTCCACCTCTGGCGGCGGTCGTAGTTCTGGAACGAAGCCTGAATATGATAGAAGTGGCGTTCCGACGTGGTAACGTTCAGCCGTGTCTGCAGATAATAATCGTCAACCAGGACATCCGGATCCTCATTGGCTCCCAACCTGCCGTTCTTGCGCGCATCTTCTTCGTCCACACCATCAACAACACCTGCCCGTAAATCGAGGTTGTAATCACTGCTCAGGGCAAGATTGCTGTCGTAGTTAAAGGTATTGATGTCAAAGCCGTCGCGGAACGGGTAGGTCTGAACGACCCTGTTCTCGTCCTTGTCTTCCTGCTCGTCGAAACCATCAGACTTGCGTTTTTCGTAGGCCAGGCGCCATTTGTAGCTTTCACTGGTGCTGCCCACCGACCCAAACGCCCGGCGGTAGCCCCGCGAGCCGGAAATGGCACGCAATTCAACGCCGGCAGTGTCTTCGGGCGCACGGGTAATGATGTTGATGGTTCCCAGGAAGGCATTGATACCATAGGCTGCACTGTTGGGGCCGCGGCTTACCTCGATGCGCTCAATCAGATCCAGGGGCACCGGCATGGTATTCCAGTCCATGTCTGACAGGCTGGCCTGGTAGGAGGTGCGTCCATCAACCTGAACCTGGAGTCGGCGTTGCTCATAGTGCACGGTGCCATGGTAGCTGGTCACGGGCTGGCCACTGCCAACCGTATCAACGGTCATGCCGGGCACCAGTCGGAAAACCTCCACCAGGTTCATGATGCCCAGGTCCCGTATCATGTCGCCGGTGATGATCGTTGTGGTGCCGGGAACCCGGGACTTGGGCTGGCGGAGCCGGGTGGTGGTCAGAACTTCAGGAATGCCCGAGTCCATCGCAAAGGCTTCGGGGGAGTCACCAAGGGCAGCCACATCGTAGGTTTCACCGGTGTCTTCGGCCGCGTTTGCGGTGGCCAGGGTAAAAAATGCGCCCGCAAGCACAGCAGGTACCAGGCGCGCAGGGATCCGGGGAGCTCCGGGAAGCTCCGGATTTTTAACGAGATAGTTCGTAACGGACATGGTTGTCGTTTTATACTTTGCCGAGTGTAGGAGTTTTTTTATTAACTGATTGGCTCTTATCCTAAGTGACAAGATTACGTTTGTCTCTCAGAAATGTAATGTGTATCCGCTGAATGGGTTACAGCTCTATGAATTGTTGGGAAATACTGGGGATTGAGCCCACCCGTGACCGGGCCCTGATTGATGCTGCTTATGAGCGGCAGGAGAAGTTTGCCTCTGAGGAGGAGCTTGCGCGCTTGCGCCAGGCTTATCGTGAAGCCACCGGAAGCGAGGTGGTAGCTACTTCAGCGGAACCTTTGGAAAGAAAAGAGACAGGCGGAGCTCCGCCTGACAGGGGGGCTGTCGATACAGCCGCGCAGTCTAAGCCCGCGGAGCTGGATGCGTCCGAGCAGCAGGTCGTGCGGGAGGTGGCTATTCAGATCCGCGCCCTGCTCAATGATAACCGCCGCAGCAGCGACCCTCACATCTGGAAGGCTATCCTTGGCGAACCGCCGGCGGATCAGCCACGACTTCGAAAGGAAATCGGGCATGCGCTGGAGCAGCAGGTGCGCCCCATGGCCGAGAACGGGAGTTTCCCTGCACCGGTGGTGCAGTTTCTGGTGGGCTGGTTCGACTGGTACGGCCTTCGTGATGCTCCTGAGCATGAGCAGGAAGACGAAACCTTTTCCCGGAACTCCGGTTCCGACCAGCAGCCCGAGGAAGAGTTGCCGCCTCAGATGGTCAACTTCTGGCCGGCGGTCATTGGCTGGATTGTAGGGCTGGCGATCCTCGCAACCTTATTCAGTGGAATGGGTGGGGGTGGCTGACGCTGCCTCAATCCTGCGGCGATACTTCTGTGCCAGCATAGCGCCGACAATGACCTGGATCTGGTTGTAGCACATGATCGGCAGCACAATCATGCCGAACCCGGGGTGCCCGGAGAACAGCACCTTCGCCATGGGCAGCCCCGACGCCAGGCTTTTCTTGGAACCGCAGAATACCACCGCGGCCTCGTCCTCCAGACTCAGCCCCAGCCTGCGAACCACGAACATTGCCATCACCATGAAAAGCCCCAGAAGCGCGAAACACAGAGCGATGGTCAACAGTATCGCGGTCAGGGGCAGGTTTTGCCAAAGGCCGCTGGCAACCGAGTGAGAGAAGGCGGAATAAACAATCAGCCAGATTACGCACTGGTCGTAACGGGTGGTGAGGGTTTCATGGCGGGCCAGGATACCACCCAGTAGTGGCCTCAGCCCGTGGCCCACGGCAAAAGGCAGCAAAAGCTGAAGCAGGATGTCCTTCAGCGCTTCTGCAATTGAAAAGCTGCCATCCCCGGATGTACTCACAAGTAACAACAGCAGGAACGGGGTCAGCATCATGCCGAACACGTTCGAGGCAGCTGCACTGCAGATGGCAGCAGGAACGTTGCCCCTCGCAATAGCCGTGTAGGCAATGGAAGATGATACAGCCGAGGGCAGCACCCCCAGATAGAGAAAACCAAGGCCCAGGTCCGGCGGCATCCAGCTGGGCGCAAAGCTGCTGATCTCGTTAATCGGCAGTACCACCAACGGGAAGAATACGAAGGTAAGGGCGGTGATGATGATGTGCAGCCGCCAGTGGGTGGCACCGGCTACAATCTGCTCCCGGGACAGTGCGGCACCGTGGAGGAAGAACAGCAGGGCAACAGCAAGGGTGCCCGTGGTTGCCAGTGCTTCGGCAGCGTCACCCCGTACTGGCAGGAATGTGGCAAGGAAAATGGCGCCCAGCAGCAGAAGCGTGAAGGTGTCGGGGCGGAATTTCATGCAAGCCTGCTCCCCAGCGCGTCCAGGCTTGGCTGGAGCAGGGCCTTCGCCAGTGCTTCGGCTTTGGCCGCGTCCTGGCGCCGTATGGCGGCTAGCAGCAGTTCATGGTCTTCCTGGGAAGGTTCCGGGAGATCGGCATTCAGCTCTGTCTGCTCGATGGTCATGGCCACGGCGTGGGCAAAATAATCGTACAGCTCGGTGAGGGCAGGGTTGTGGGAGGCCCCCACCAGCGCGGTATGGAATGCCTGATCGTGGTGGATGCGATCCGGGATGTTGTCTCCCGCTTTTGCCCGGTTATCCAGGGCAAGGGTCATCTTTTCCATATCCCTGGCGTTGCGCCTTGTTGCCGCCAGCCTTGCCGCTTCGGTTTCCAGCATGATACGCACTTCCAACTTGTCCCTGAGCTCGGCGCGGCCAATTCGGCGAAGGGTTTCTCCCGCATCTTTCGTGGCCCGCACGTAGGTACCATCTCCCTGGCGGGTTTCCAGCATGCCCACATGGGCAAGCACCCGAACGGCTTCCCGAACCGTGTTGCGGCTCACGCCCAGCGATTCCGACAGATCCGCTTCCACCGGCAAGCGGTCGCCAATCGCCCAGTACCCCTGTTCAATGGCATGGCGCAGGCTCTCAATCGCGGTTTCCACCAGGGAGCCCCTGGTAATTCGTGCAAGCTTCATGTTTAAGATCCTGACAGCTGATGAACCAATCATCCTATGATTATAGCGACACTGTCAAATCACGCCCCCGTGGACGGAATCACGGTGCGGGCAGGAGGAACTCGTAGTCGTCCGGGTCCACCTGCTGGGTGGCGTTGCGGTAGATAAAGGTAAATCCGGGCCAGTTCACGGTATTCCGGCCGTTTTCATCCAGGTACCACGACTGACAACCGGCCTGATCAGCCCGTAGCTCCGGCAGTGTTCTCCAGCTTGCGCAAAGCCATGCGCGATATCCCGGACAGACCCTCACCGTCGGCAGCGGCATATTCCAGTAGCTGGGACCGCATGCTGGGCGCCCAGAATTTCTTCAGGTGTTTTGCAACCATGTCTGCGGCCTCGTCTTCACTGTCGTGGTGAAGATTGTTGGCGCCAATCTGGTTGATCATTTTGATCAATTGCTGCAATTGCTGGTCACTCACGGTGCGTGCTCCGGCGTTCAGTATTGTTATCGGGGTGGGTATAGACAACGTGGCGCCCAGGGCGGGCAAAGCCGATCAGGGTCATGCCGGCTTTCTCCGCTTCCCGGATGGCCAGGGCCGTGGGGGCGGATACCGCCACAAGGCAACCCACGCCCACCGCCGCGCTTTTCTGTACCATTTCGAAGCTGCCCCGACTTGAGATCAGCACAAAGCCTTCGGTCAGGGCCCGGGGGGGCGTATTTGCGTCTTGGGATCCATGGCCAATACAGGCGCCCACCAACTTGTCCAGGGCGTTATGGCGCCCAACATCTTCACGCGCCCGGATGATGGCTCCATTCCGGTGGCACCACGCAGCCGCATGGGTGGCACCGGTTTCCGCCTGGAGTGGCTGCCACTCCTTGAGCTCCTTTACCGCCCGCTGGATGGCTGCATCGTCGATGGCGCCATGGGACGTTACCCTGGGAATGGGGCGAATGGCCTCGGCCAGGGATTCGGTGCCGCATAGCCCACAACCGGTACGACCGGTCAGGTTGCGGCGGCGTTCCTTGAGGGCGACAAAGCGTTCGCTGGCAATGGTTATATCAACGGAAATCCCGTCAGGACCCTGTTCCACGGACAGGTCGTGGATCTCCACGGGGCTGCGTACAATGCCTTCGGTGAGACTGAAACCGATGGCAAAGTCTTCCAGGTCCGCCGGTGTGGCCATCATTACGGCGTGGGAAATGCCGTTGTAGACCAGTGCCACGGGAACTTCCTCGATGACCACATCCGCGGCGACCCGGTGGTCGCCGGTGCGGCGCACATCCACCGTGGTGCCGGTGAACGGTTCAGTGCCAGCCGGTTGGCGCACGGATGCGGCCTCACTTAACGATGGCGTCTGTAACATCATCAGCTTTGTGCTCAAACAGTTCATTCTGGCGCTTGTCGAAGCCCTGGAACTGCTTCTGCCACTCCGAGGGCTGCGTGACTTTCTCCACCTGCACGGCGGTCACCTTGTATTCCGGGCAGTTGGTGGCCCAGTCCGAGTTGTCCGTGGTGATGACATTGGCGCCACTGCCGGGGTGGTGGAAGGTGGTGTAGACCACGCCTGGCAACATCTTTTCGGTCAACCGGGCCCGCAACACCGTCTGGCCCACGCGGCTGGTGATGCCAAGCCAGTCGCCATCGCGGATGCCCCGCAATTCGGCATCGCTGGGATGGATGTCCAGTATGTCCTCCTCGTGCCACATCTTGTTGTCGGTGCGCCTGGTCTGCGCTCCAACATTGTACTGGGAGAGGATGCGGCCGGTGGTCAGCACCAACGGGAAGCGCCGGTTGGTGCGCTCGTCCGTGGCCACGTACTCGGTGATGGCGAAGTGACCCTTGCCAATGGGGAAGTCAAGGGTATGCATGGTGGGCGTACCCTCGGGGTGCTCGTCATTGCAGGGCCATTGGATGCTGCCCAGTTCATCCAGCTTGCTGTAACTGACGCCCTTGAAACTGGGCGCCAGCTGGGCGATCTCGTCCATGATTTCCGAAGGATGACCGTAGCTCATGGGATAGCCCAGGGCATTGGAGAGGTCCATTGTCACTTCCCAGTCCTCCTTGCCGGCAACCGGCGCCATCACCTTGCGAACGCGGTTGATACGGCGCTCGGCGTTGGTGAACGTGCCGTTCTTCTCAAGGAAGGTGGAACCGGGCAGCAGAACATGGGCAAACTTGGCGGTTTCGTTGAGGAAGATATCCTGGACAATCAGGCAGTCCAGGGACCGGAGCGCGGATTCCACATGCTGGGTGTTCGGGTCCGATTGGGCAATGTCCTCGCCTTGCACATAGAGCGCCTTGAAGCTGCCGGCAATGGCGGCGTCGAACATGTTGGGAATACGCAGGCCCGGTTCGTTGTCGAGTTTGGTACCCCAAACCTGTTCATAATGGCTCAGCGCCGCGGCATCACCGATTTGCTGGTAGCCGGGGAGTTCGTGGGGGAAGGAGCCCATGTCGCAGGAGCCCTGTACGTTGTTCTGGCCCCGTAGCGGGTTTACGCCCACGCCTTCGCGACCAATATTGCCCGTGGCCATGGCCAGGTTGGCAATACCCATCACCATGGTGGAACCCTGGCTGTGCTCGGTAACGCCCAGGCCGTAGTATATAGCGCCGTTACCGGCACTGGCATAGGTACGGGCCGCCTCACGTACAGCGTCGGCGGCCACGCCGGTTACCGCTTCCAGTGCCTCGGGGGAGTTGCGTTCTTCGGCAATGAAGGCCCGCCAGGCGTTGTAGGCTTTCAGATCACAGCGTTTTTCAACGAATTCCCGGTCTTCCAGACCCTCGCTGACCACCACGTGGGCCAGGGCGTTGATCAGTGCCACGTTGGTGCCCGGCCGCAGCGGCAGATGGATGCCGTCGCTGGCGTGGGGCGTTTTCAGCAGGTCGATCTGGCGTGGGTCTGCCACAATCAGCTTTGCACCCTGGCGCAGGCGTTTGCGCATCAGGGAGGCAAACACCGGGTGGGCGTCCGTGGGATTGGCACCGATGACCAGGATGGTGTCCGACTTCATCACCGAATCGAATGTCTGGGTGCCGGCCGACTCGCCCATGGTGGTTTTCAGGCCGTAACCGGTGGGGGAGTGGCATACACGGGCACAGGTGTCGGTGTTGTTATTGCCGAACGCGGCCCGGATCAGTTTCTGAACCAGATAGGTCTCCTCATTGGTGCAACGGGAGGAGGTGATGCCGCCAATGCTGTTGCGGCCGTAGGTTGTCTGGGTTTCTTTCAGCCGTTTTGCGGCAAACCCGATCGCCTCTTCCCAGGATACGGCGCGCCAGGGCTCGGAGATGGAGTCACGAATCATGGGTTCGCGGATACGATCCTTGTGGGTTGCATAACCGAAGGCAAAGCGGCCCTTCACGCAGGAGTGGCCGTGGTTGGCATCACCACCCTTGTAGGGCACCATCCGCACCAGCTGGTCGCCCTTCATTTCCGCCTTGAAGGAGCAGCCCACACCGCAATAAGCACAGGTGGTCACCACACTGTGCTCCGGCTGGCCGGCGTCAATCACGCTTTTTTCCATCAGTGTGGACGTGGGGCAGGCCTGCACGCAGGCGCCGCAGGACACACACTCCGAATCCATGAACGGGTCGTTCTGGCTGGCGGCAACCTTGGAGTCAAAGCCCCGGCCGTCGATGGTCAGGGCGAAGGTGCCCTGAACCTCTTCACAGGCGCGGACGCAGCGGGAGCAGACAATGCACTTGCTGGGGTCGAAGGCAAAATAGGGGTTGGAGTTGTCGGTCTCGGCGTCCAGGTGGTTCTCGCCTTCAAAGCCGTAGCGCACCTCTCGCAAGCCGACGGCGCCGGCCACATCCTGGAGCTCGCAGTCTCCGTTGGCGGGGCAGGTCAGGCAATCCAGCGGGTGGTCGGAGATATACAGCTCCATGATGTTGCGCCTGAGCTTTGCCAGCTTACCGTTCTGGGTGATAACGCTCATGCCCTCGGCCACCGGCGTGGTACAGGAGGCCGGAGACCCGCGCCTGCCCTCAATCTCAACCGCGCACAGGCGACAGGACCCGAAGGCTTCCAGGTTGTCGGATGCGCACAGTTTGGGAATGTTGATGCCAGCCAGTGAAGCGGCCCGCAGTACCGACGTGCCCTCGGGCACGGTGATCTCCGTGCCGTCGATCATCAGTGACACCTGGGTTTCAGACACACTGGGTGGTGTGCCGTAGTCCTGTTCCGGATCAAAATACTGCAACATAACGTACCTCCAGTGTGTCAGGTGGCCAGATCTTCGGGAAAGTGCTTCATAACGCTCTGGACCGGCAACGGTGTCATACCGCCCATGGCGCACAGCGAGCCATCAAGCATGGTTTCGCAGAGCTCTTCCAGCAGTTCAAGGTTGGCTTCCCGGTTTTCACCGGCGCGTATACGGTCAATGACCTCCACGCCCCGGACCGAACCAATGCGGCAGGGTGTGCATTTGCCACAGGATTCCACTGTGCAGAATTCCATGGCGAAACGGGCCTGTTCGCCCATGTCCACCGTGTCGTCAAACATAACGACACCGCCGTGACCCACCACGCCTCCAAAGGCCGAGAAGCCCTCGTAGTCAATCCGGGAGTCCCACTGGCTTTGTGGCAGATAGGCGCCCAGTGGTCCTCCCATCTGGACCGCTTTCAGTGGCCGTCCGCTCGCGGTTCCTCCGCCGAAATCCTCCATGAGTTCCCACAGACTGGTGCCAAAGGCCAGTTCGATCAGTCCGCCCCGTTTAACATTGCCGGCGAGCTGAATGGCGAGGGTGCCCCGGGAACGGCCCATGCCGAAGTCCGCGTAAGCCTGTCCGCCCTGATCCAGGATAAATGGAATCGCGGCCAGGGAAAGCACGTTATTGACCACCGTGGGTTGTCCAAACAGGCCCTTGATGGCGGGCAGGGGAGGCTTGGGTCTTACCATGCCCCGCTTGCCTTCCAGACTGTCCAGCAGGGATGTTTCCTCGCCGCAGATATAGGCGCCGGCCCCCAGGCGAACCTCCAGGTCAAAGGTCTTGCCGCTGCCCAGGATATCCGCACCCAGGTAGCCGGCGTCATAGGCTCTTGTAAGTGCTTCGTTGAATATCCGGTCGGCTACCGGATACTCCGAGCGCAGGTAGAT
>CAZFPG010000014.1:0-3343 GCA_964521055.1 uncultured Marinobacter sp. | reverse complement strand
TAAGTGCTTCGTTGAATATCCGGTCGGCTACCGGATACTCCGAGCGCAGGTAGATGTATCCCTGGGTGGCGCCAACCGCGAGGCCGGCAATGACCATGCCCTCGATCAGCATATAGGGGTCGCATTCCATGACCAGACGATCCGCGAAGGTGCCGGAATCCCCTTCGTCGGCGTTGCAGACGATATATTTCTGCTGATCGCTCGGCTCGTCATGCACTGTCTGCCATTTGATACCGGTGGGAAAAGCCGCGCCGCCCCGACCGCGAAGGCCGGATGTTTTTACTTCATCAACAATGGCTTGGGACGACATCTTCAGGGTATTCTTAAGCCCCTCGAAGCCCCGGTGGGCACGGTAATGCTCAAGCGACAGTGGGTCGGTGATGCCAATCCGGGAAAACGTCAGCCGTTGCTGGCGGGCCAGCCAGGGAATCTCCTCCGCCAGGCCCCGGGCCAGTGGATGATCGGCGGTACCATTGAACAGGCCAGCAGTAACAAGGCCGGGAACATCGCCGGGTTCGACCGGGCCATAGGCCATGCGACCGTTTTCGGTTTCCACTTCCACCAGTGGTTCGAGCCAGAACGCGCCCCGAGAGCCGTTGCGAACAATGTTCACGTCGACCCCATTGGCCGCCGCCTGCTGCCGGATCTGTTCGGAAACCTTGTCGGCGCCCAGGGAGAGGGCGGTGGTATCGCAGGGTACAAACACGTTTACCGTCATGATATTAACTCCAGTGGCCGGGTGGTCAGTTCGTCCACCAGACCATCAAATCTGTCTGTACTCATGCGGCCGTGGATATCGTCATTCACCCGCAGTGAAGGCCCACAGGCACAATTGCCGAGGCAATACACCGGCTCGAGGGTAAACTCGCCATCGGGGGTCGTCTGGTGATAATCCACGCCCAGTTTTTCTTTCACATGAGCTTCCAGGCCGCGGGAACCCTGGGCCTGGCAGGCCTCGGCGCGGCAGACGTAGACCACATGGGCACCGGCGGGGCGGGTGCGGAAATGATGATAGAAGGTGATAACCCCGTGAACCTCGGCCCGCGTCTGGCGTAGCGCCTCGGCAATAATGGGTACGGCCGCTTCGGGGACGTAGCCAAGGTGGTCCTGAATGGCGTGCAGGATGGGCAGCGTGGCCCCTGGCTTATCCTTCAGGCCGTCAACGATCCGGGCGATCTGTGCCTTTTCGCCGGAAGCTGCGTCTACAACCATATTTGGCCTCTCTGACCTATGCATAACAATGCCTATTTTATTGTTAATATTGCGCGATGCGGGTAAGTTATCATCAAAGAATACGGTAATAAATATGAAGCTACGTGCATAAGGAGTGGGGTTATCAAACTTGCAATCACGCCAGCCTGGATCTTCCGCTCAGAGCAGGGGGAATTGTTTGACCCGGTTCTGTTCCGGCTGCTGGAAACCATCAGGGACAGCGGGAAGCTCACCATTGCCGCGCAGAGCTGTGGCATCTCCTACCGTCATGCCTGGAATCTGCTGAACCGTAGTGGGACGTTTTTCGGATTGTCGCTGGTGGATATGCGCAAGGGCCAGGGCACTCGCCTGTCGCCGCTGGGGGAGAAATTGCTATGGTCCGAGCAGCAGGTCAAGGCGCGCCTGGCGCCGCAAATCGACAGCATGGCCTCGGATCTGAATGACCAGATCCAGCAACTGCTGGCGGGTGCCCATCCGGTGTTGCGTATCCATGCCAGTCACGGTTACGCCATTGCGTTGTTGCCGGATTTTGCCGAGCAGGTGGAAGTAAACCTGCAGTACCGCAACCCCCACGACGCGCTCAATGCGCTTGCCCGGCGGGAGTGCGACATTGCCAGTTTCCATTTCCCTTCCGACCCGGGCCGGGCCCGTAAGGTTATGGCGTACTACCATCCCCATCTTGATATTGCGGAGTTGACGGTCATCCGCTTCGTCACCCGTAAACAGGGGTTGATGTACCGCCCCGACGGCCGGTTCAGGGTTGAGTCGCTTCACGATCTGGTTCAGCCCGGCCTGCGATTTATCGGCCGCAACCAGAACTCCGGCACCCGTATCCTGTTTAATATGATGCTGAAAGAGCAGGGCATTTCTGCCAATGACATAAGCGGTGCAGAGCAGGAAGAGTTCACACATACAGCGGTGGCAGCCTATGTGGCAGCGGGTATGGCGGATGTGGGGTTTGGCATCGAGGCCGCCGCCAGTCAGTTCGGGCTGGCGTTCGTGGATCTTTCCACAGAACACTACCTGCTGGTATGCCGCAAAGAGCAGATGGAACGGGCGAACATGAATAACCTGCTGGCACTGATGCGCTCGCAACCGTTCATTGAGCGGGTAACTGCATTGCCCGGCTATGCGCCGGACCGTTGCGGCGAGCTTTCAACGTTTGCAGAACTGCTTGAAGACCAGAATTCAGAAGCGGATCAGCGCTGAGCCCCAGGTAAAACCGCCACCGAAGGCTTCCAGCAGGATGACTTCATTCTTCTTGATGCGCCCGTCGCGAACGGCGACGTCCAGCGCCAGGGGAATGGACGCGGCGGAGGTGTTGCCGTGTTTGTTGACCGTTACCACTACCTGATCCATGGACATGTTCAGCTTGCGTGCCGTGGCGGCGATAATTCGCAGGTTGGCCTGATGGGGCACCAGCCAGTTGATCTCAGATTTTTGCATCTGGTTGGCTTCCAGGGTTTCGTCCACTATCCTGCCCAGGGTGTTCACGGCAATCTTGAAGACCTCATTGCCCTTCATGTGCACATGACCCTTGCCGGCCTTGACCTGATCGAAGCCATCGCCGATGCCGCAGGGCACATGGAGAAGATCCTCATATTTGCCGTCCGCGTGTATGTGTGTCGACAGAATGCCGGTTTCGTCGCTGGCTTCCAGCACCACGGCACCCGCGCCGTCGCCGAAGAGCACACAGGTACCCCGGTCTTCCCAGTCCAGAATGCGGGAGAACAGCTCAGCACCCACCACCAGAACACGCTTGCTGCTGCCGGTCTTGATGAACTTGTCCGCTACCGACAGGGCGTAGACGAAACCGCTGCACACCGCCTGGATATCAAAGGCCGGGCAGCCATGGATGTCCAGCCGGGCCTGGAGGATACACGCAGAGCTTGGGAAAATCTTGTCGGGTGTGGAGGTGGCAAAAACGATCAGGTCGATATCGGTCGGCGTCAGGCCCGCCGCCTCGATGGCCAGACGGGACGCTTTCTCGGCCAGATCAACGGTGGTTTCACCTTCCACGGCAATATGCCGTTGCTATGTACAAGACCTCGGCCAATGGATGGAACGATCGCCCCATGGGCGGATTCCCGCAATATCGAGGTGGAGATCCGCGAAAGTCCCAGGAGTTGAT
>CAZFPG010000013.1:0-20485 GCA_964521055.1 uncultured Marinobacter sp. | reverse complement strand
CGAGCGGCCGTCGACCCGGCAGGTCGAAGACGGATCGTACACCAGCCTGAAGAGCATCACGCTGACCTACAACGTGCCGCCGGGCCTGGCGAGTCGGGTCCTCCTGGGGGGGGACTCCCGCAGCCTCCGGCTCTTCGGCTCGGTGAACAACGTGTACATATGGACGGACTACTGGGGCTGGAACCCCGAGGCGAGCGTCCAGTCGGACGGGCTGACCCCGGGTCAGGATTACGGGGCGTACCCGCTCATGCGGGCATTCCAGTTCGGTGTCGAGATCGGACTCTAATCCCATGCAAACGGGTGCCCCAATGAAGCCGATGACGAGAGCGATCCTGACCCTCCCCACATTCCTCCTGCTCCTGGGCTGCGGCGAGGACTTCACCCCCGCCCAGGTCGAGGAACGCATGGGCCTGATCAGCGGTACCCTAACCTATGACGATTTCAGTGACGTGGATCTGGTGATCGAAGCTGTCTTCGAAAGCATGGACCTGAAGAAGAAAATCTTCGGACAGCTGGACGAAGCCTGCAAACCGGGTGCGATCCTGGCCTCCAATACCTCCACCCTGAGCATCGACGAAATCGCGGCGGCCACCAAACGTCCGCAGGACGTCATTGGTCTGCATTTCTTCAGCCCCGCCAACGTGATGAAGCTGCTGGAAATTGTGCGTGGCGAGAAAACGTCCGACGAGGTCAAGGCCACCGCCATGGCACTGGCGAAACAGATCCGCAAGGTAGGGGTCATGGTGGGCAACTGCTATGGCTTTGTCGGTAACCGCATGCTGCACAAGCGTGGTGCCGAGGCGATGGCGCTGGTCAATGAAGGGGCGAGCCCCCAGCAGGTGGACAAGGTGCTGACCGACTTTGGCTTCCCCATGGGCCAGTTTGCCATGTCGGACCTGGCGGGTATTGATATTGGCTACAGCATTCGTCAGGAGCGCCGCAAGGCCGGTGAGGATGTGCCGGCAAGCTGGATGGACAAGCTGGCGGAGCAGGGTCGCCTCGGGCAGAAGACCCAGGCGGGCGTGTACAAATACGAAGAGGGTAATCGCAAGCCGATCCCCGATCCGGAGGTGGACCAGGTTATTGCCGAGTTCCGTCAGGAGCAGGGCATTACGCCCCGTAGCATCACTGGCCAGGAGATTCTGGAGCGGTGCATGTATGTGATGATCAATGAAGGCGCCAAGATTCTGGAAGAGGGCATCGCGGACCGCTCCCTGGATATCGACATTACCTGGATCTACGGCTATGGCTTCCCGGCCTATCGGGGTGGCCCGATGTTCTGGGCCGACCAGATTGGCCTGGACATTATTCTTGGCACCGTTGAACAGTTCTATGATGACCTGGGTAGCGAGCAGTGGAAGCCGGCGGGGCTGTTGCAGGAACTGGTCAGTGAGGGGCGTAAGTTTGGGGATCTTTGATTTTTAACCTGAGGGGCTGGTTCCGGGGCGGGGTGTCTTTCTTCTGGGAAAAATAACTCGCTGCGCTCAGATATCTTTTTCCCGGCAGAAAGACACCCCGCCCCGGAACCGACTCTACTCCGAGGTTTGATCTGATCTACTGAAAACCAATTTTGAAGGACACTGTTATGTCTGATGCCGTTATTGTTTCTACCGCACGTACCGGCCTTGGTAAATCCTACCGTGGCGCCCTGAATAACACTCACTCTGTGGACCTGGCTGGCCATGTGATCCAGCACGCTGTTGAACGGGCTGGTATCGATCCGGCCGTTGTGGAAGACGTCATCCTCGGCGCCACGTTCCACGAAGGCGCCCAGGGCAAGAACATGGCACGGCTGGCGGCCATCCGCGCCGGGCTGCCGGTGACTACTGCGGGTGTTTCCATTAACCGTTTCTGCAGTTCCGGTTTGCAGGCTATTGCCATGGCGTCCCAGCGAGTGGTTTCCGATAAGGTGCCGGCCATGGTGGCTGGCGGGGTCGAGTCCATTTCCCTGGTGCAGAACGACAAGCTCAACAGCTTCCACGCCACCAATGACTGGCTGATGAAGCACAAGCCCGAGCTGTACCTGTCGATGATCGAAACCGCTGATATCGTTGCCCAGCGCTACGGCGTTAGCCGTGAGTCCCAGGACGAATACGCCCTGATTTCCCAGCAGCGCACCGCCGCCGCGCAGGAAGCCGGCAAGTTCGACGACGAAATCGTGCCTTACGACGCCACCATGCTGGTGAAGGACAAGGAAACGGGGGAGGTCAGTCAGAAAGATGTCACCCTGACCAGGGATGAGTGCAACCGCCCGAATACCACCCTCGAAGGCCTTCAGGGGCTGGACCCGGTGCGTGGTGAAGGCCAGTTCGTGACAGCGGGTAATGCGTCCCAGCTGTCTGACGGTGCGTCCGTGTGCACGGTGATGAACTCCACCTACGCCGAAAAGAACAACATCGAGCCCATGGGTATTTTCCGCGGTTTTGCTGTTGCAGGCTGCGAGCCGGATGAAATGGGAATCGGCCCGGTATTCGCCATTCCACGTTTGCTGGAGCGAAACGGTCTGAAAATGGATGACATCGACCTGTGGGAACTGAACGAAGCCTTTGCATCACAGGTGGTCTACTGCCGTGATCGCCTGGGTATCCCCATGGAAAAACTGAACGTGAATGGCGGTTCTATCTCAGTTGGCCACCCCTACGGCGTCACCGGCTCTCGGTTGACTGGCCATGCCCTGATCGAAGGCAAACGCCGTGGCGCTAAGTATGTGGTCGTAACCATGTGTATCGGAGGTGGCCAGGGCGCTGCTGGTCTGTTTGAAGTGGTTTAAGCCAGGTATAACGCTACAGCCAGACTCCAGACTCCAGACTGGCAGGCTAACGTGTTCATTCATGCCAAGGGTAATGAAGCCATGCAACAAAAAATCATCAACACCCAGGACCTTGCGTTCCAGCTATTCGAGCTCCACGACGTCGAACAGACCCTGGGCTATGAACGCTACGCCGAACACAACCGTGAAACCCTGCAGGCTGCAATGGATCTTGCCCTGAAAGTCGCCGCCGAGGAGTTCGCCCCCCACGCTCGCCTGGTGGACGAAGAAGAGCCCACCTTCGAGAACGGTCGCGTGAACATGCGCCCGGAGGTCAAAAAAGCCCTGGACGTGTTGCGGGACACCGGCCTGATGGCCGCCGGTCAGGATTTTGAACGCGGCGGCATGCAGCTTCCGGCTGCAGTGGCCCAGATATGCGGGGGCATGCTCAAGGGTGCGAACGTGGGCACTCATGGATACGCCGGCCTGACCGTTGCGGCGGCGAACCTGATTGTGGCCCAGGGCAACGAGCACCAGCAGAAAAAATACGCCGAGCCGATGATGGCTGGCCGGTTCTTTGGCACCATGTGTCTGACGGAACCCCATTCCGGTTCGTCACTTGGCGATTTGCGCACCCGGGTGGAGCCGCAGGACGACGGCAGCTATCGCCTTTTCGGCAACAAGATTTTCATATCCGCCGGTGACCACGAGTTGAGCGATAACATCATCCACATGGTGCTCGCGCGCCTGCCGGATGCCCCCACCGGGGTGAAAGGCATTTCCCTGTTTATTGTCCCGAAGATGCTGGTCAATGATGACGGCAGCCTGGGTGAGCGCAACGACGTCGCGCTTGCCGGTCTGATTCACAAGATGGGCTATCGCGGTACCACTTCCACCATGCTCAACTTTGGTGAGAAAGACGGAGCGGTGGGTTACCTGGTGGGCGAGCCCAACAATGGCCTGGCGGCGATGTTCCACATGATGAACGAAGCCCGCATCGGTGTCGGCCTGGGTGCGGTCATGCTGGGGTACACCGGTTATCTGCATGCGCTGGACTATGCCCGCGAGCGCAAACAGGGCCGCCCCGTTGGCGAGAAAGACCCCGACACGCCGCAAGTCCCGCTGATCCGCCACGCCGACATACGCCGCATGCTGCTGACCCAGAAAGCCTACGTGGAAGGTGGCCTGGCCCTGTGCCTGCAGGGGGCCATGCTGGTGGACGAGAAGAAACACGGAGCCACTGACGAGCAGCGCAAGCTTGCGGCTGGCCTGCTGGATCTGCTCACCCCGATCATCAAGTCCTGGCCGTCGCAGTTCTGCCTGGAGGCCAATAGCCTGGCGATCCAGGTACACGGCGGCTACGGCTACACCCGCGAGTATCCCGTTGAACAGTTCTACCGTGATAACCGCCTCAATCCGATCCATGAAGGCACACACGGCATCCAGGGCATCGATCTTCTGGGCCGCAAGGTCTCCATGGCCGGGGGTAAGTTCTATCGGGAGCTTATGGATCGTATGAATGCCACCATCGCCGAAGCCCGCGGGAATGAACGACTGGCAATCTGCGCTGATCAACTGGACCGTGCAGTGACAGCCATGGCCGAGGCCACGGAGGCCACCAACGCGGAAAAAGCCAACGGCAACCTGGAAAAAGCGCTCGCCAACGCCTCACTCTATCTGGAAGCCTTCGGCCACACAGTTGTCGGCTGGCTCTGGTTGCGGCAGGCCATCAGGGCCATGGCCGGACAGCAAGGAAACGGTGAGCAGACGGCGGAATTTTACGAGGGCAAGGTGAAGGCCTGTGAGTATTTTGCCAGGTACGAGTTGCCGAAAGTGGTCAGCCTGGCGGAGTTGCTGGGTGCTGTGGATACCACGGTGTTGGGCATGCAGGATGGTGAGTTCTAGCGGGATCCTGGGTGTCGGATTACGGCTGCGCCTAATCCGACAGCCAAAAATCTGTCAGACCGGTCGTGGGGTGGGGTGCCTTTTCTGGCGGGAAAAAGATGTCTGAGCGCAGCGAGTTATTTTTCCCATAAGAAAAGGCACCCCACCCCGCGACCAGCCCCCAATAAGAAGGCTACATAAAACCAAGGAGCAGAACATAATGGACAGAAAAGCAAAGGCAGTAGTCTGCCGCGAATGGGGTCAACCCGTTCAGGTAGAAACCATCACCGTGGAAGGCCCGAAACGGGACGAAATCACCATCAAAATCGGTGCCTGCGGCGTCTGCCACAGTGACCAGTCCGCCACCACCGGCAAAATCCCGTACCCGGCGCCCCTGGTCCTCGGCCATGAAGCCGCTGGCGTGGTCGTGGAAGTGGGCGAGGGTGTCACCGCCTTCAAAGAAGGCGACCACGTAGTCAGCTCGTTCATCTCCATGTGTGGCAAATGCCGACAATGTGTCCGTGGCCGCCCCGTGCTTTGCGAAAACGCCCGCAAAGCCTTGTTCACCCTGCCTGATGGCACCGTCCGGACCAAAGGCGCGGAGGGCGAAGACCTCAACGTGTTTGGCGCCTGCGGCGTGATGGCGGAATACGCCACCATGCACGTGGACAACTGCGTCAAAGTGGATGAGTCCGTACCCATGCAGAACGCCGCCCTGGTGGGCTGTGCCGTGATGACCGGCGTCGGAGCCGTGTTCAACACCGCGAAGGTTGAGCCCGGATCACGTGCCGCCGTGTTTGGTATTGGCGGCGTGGGCCTGAATGCCATTCAGGGCTGTGTCACCGCTGGCGCGGAAATGATCGTTGCGGTGGACAACAACGAGAAAAAGCTGGAAATGGCCCGGGAATTCGGCGCCACCCACACTGTTAATATCAGCGAAGTGGAAGACGGGGCCAAGGCCGTGAAAAAGCTTACCGGTGGTGTGGACTATGCGTTCGAGTGTGTCGGTGCCGGAGCGGTGGTTGAGCAGGCCTACCGGTGCCTGGGCCGTGGCGGAACCGCCGTGGTGGTGGGCGTGTCGGACCCGAAAGATAAAACATCGATCACCACACTCACCCTGCCCGCTGACGAAAAAACCCTCAAAGGCAGTTGGCTGGGCTCAGCCCGTCCACAGTATGACTTTCCCCGAATTCTGGGGCTTTACAAGGCCGGCAAACTCAAGCTCGACGAACTTGTTACCAGCACCTACCACATCGATGACGCCCCCCGGGCGTTCGATGATATGTTGGCTGGCAAGAATGCCCGTGGCGTCATTGTGTTTGACTGATTCAGGAGCAGAACCATGAAAGATCTCAGCAAAAACTACATTAATGGCCAGTGGCAGGAATGGGATGGCGAAACCATCGATGTCCATGAAGCCGCCACTGGCGACGTGATCGCCAGGGTTCCCGCCTCTGGCCGTGGGGAAATGGAGCAGGCGATCGCCGCTGCCAGTACTGCTTTTGAAAGCTGGTCTGCAAGCACTCTGGAAAAACGCATTCATGTGCTGGAACAACTGCACGCGGGCCTGAAAGAGCGGGCGGGCGAGATTGCTGAAACGGTATGCCGGGAAGTGGGCATGCCCATTAAACTGGCCACCGGCATCCAGGCCGGCCTGCCCGCCACCATCACCAAAAGCTATCTGAAGCTGCTGCCGGACTTTCCGTTCAGCGAGCAGGTTGGCAATTCCGAGGTGCAATACACGCCGGTTGGTGTCGTGGGTTGCATCACCCCGTGGAACTACCCTTTGCACCAGGTGATCCTCAAGGTGGTTCCGGCTATTGCCGCCGGCTGCACCGTGGTGCTCAAACCGTCGGAAATTGCGCCCCAGAGTGCCTATATCCTGGCGGACATACTCGACAAAACGGACCTGCCCGAGGGCGTCTTCAACCTGGTCTGCGGTGAGGGCCACACCGTGGGGGACACCCTGATCAAACACCCCGACGTCAGCATGGTGTCCTTCACCGGCTCCACCCGCACCGGCAGCCTGGTGGCCCATGCCGCGGCGGATGACTTCAAACGCTTTGCCCTGGAAATGGGCGGCAAGTCCGCCTCGGTCATCCTGCCGGATGCGGACCTGGCAAAGGCAGTGAAGGGAACCGTCAACAACTGCCTGCTGAACTCGGGCCAGACCTGCACCGCGCTCACCCGCATGCTGGTGCCGGCACAGAAGCACGACGAAGCCTGTGAACTGGCCGCCAATGCGGTAGCAAAAATGACACCGGGCAATCCGCTGGAAGAAACCACCCGCCTGGGCCCGCTGGCCTCCGCACAACAGCGCAACAAGGTGATCGATTACATCAAACTTGGCATCCAGGAAGGTGCAACCCTGGTTGCCGGCGGCCCGGAAGCGCCGGAAGGCTGTGACCAGGGCTACTTCGTCAAGGCCACGGTATTCGGTAACGTCAAACCCGACAGCCGCCTCGCCCAGGAAGAAATCTTCGGCCCGGTGCTATGCGTGATTCCTTACGAGGACGAAGCCGAGGCCATCGAAATTGCCAACGGTACCGCCTATGGCCTGTCCGGCGCCGTCTGGTCCGCCGATGACGCACACGCGAAGAAAGTGGCCAGTAAGATGCGCACCGGTCAGGTATTCGTCAACGGCGGGGACTTCAACCCATTGGCGCCGTTCGGCGGGTTCGGACATTCCGGTGTTGGCCGCGAGTTCGGTAAGTGGGGGCTGGAAGAGTTCCTGGAGGTACGGTCGCTGCAGTTGTAGGGGCCGACAGAACCACGGAAGTCAGGTCGGTCACGGGGTGGGGGTGCCTTTTCTGCCGGGAAAAAGATGTCTGAGCGAAGCGAGTTATTTTTCCCAGAAGAAAAGGTACCCCCGCCTCGGGGCCAGCCCCCGGACCTCAGGCATCCCCACCAAGCAGAATCCGCACCGCGGTACAGGCGTCCTCGAGCTCTTCATCACGGGGCTCGCGGCCGTTGATGATGTCGCTGTACAGGCAGGATTCGGCCAGGCGCACCATGAAGTAGGACAGGCTGTTCACGTTCAGGGGCGGATTGATGTGGCCGGAGGCTATCTGATCCCTAAGCGTGCGGGTATTGGCCTCAACGGTGCGACTGTGAATCGTGGACTGGGACGACGTCAGTATCTTGAGGGCGTACTCGGGGTCGTCATGGATAAACCGGCGCAGTGGCTCGAAATGCAGCAGGGTTGAGTTGATATGCCGATAGACCCCAACCACGAAATCCACCCCTTGCCCCGGCGTTGTGCTCAGGGCTTCAAGCCTTAAGGGTTCGTAGAGTGACCAGAGCACTTCTCCCAGCAGCAGATCCTTGTTGCCAACCCAGCGAAACAGCGTGGCCCGCCCGATGTTCAGCTCTGCCGACAGCGAAGCCAGGTGAATGCGCTCCCCTTTCAGCCACATATTGCGTGCTCGCCGGAAGGCGTCCGCAGGTGTTGCCTTTGTTGTTTTTTCTGTCACTGCAACCTCGTATCGGAATTCGATTTCATTCTAACGACAAAACGGAAAACCCGCTATGAAGACCAGAATCACCCAGTTGTTTGGTATTCGCCACCCGATTATCCAGGGTGGCATGCATCACGTGGGCTATGCGGAGCTGGCGGCAGCCGTCTCCAACGCCGGTGGCCTTGGTATAATCACCGGGCTGACCCAGCCTACCCCGGAAGACCTCTCCCGGGAAATTGCACGTTGTGCTGAGATGACCGACCAGCCTTTCGGCGTAAACCTGACCTTCCTGCCATCCTTCAAGGCGCCACCCTACCCGGACTACATCCAGGCCATCATCGACGGCGGCGTGAAGGTTGTGGAAACGGCCGGGCGCAGTCCCGAGCAATACATGCCTCAGCTCAAGGCCGCGGGTATCAAGGTTATCCATAAATGCACCTCGGTGCGCCATGCCCTGAAGGCCGAAAAAATTGGTTGTGACGCAGTCAGCGTGGACGGTTTCGAGTGCGGAGGGCACCCGGGCGAGGACGACATCCCCAATTTTATCCTGCTGCCCCGCGCGGCGGAGGCGCTTACCATCCCATTCGTCTCCTCCGGCGGCATGGCCGACGGCCGTAGCCTGGTGGCGGCCATGGCCCTGGGCGCCGATGGTATGAATATGGGCACCCGTTTTATTGCCACCACGGAGGCTCCCGTTCACAACAACGTCAAACAGGCCATCGTTGAGGCGGACGAGCGGCAGACCCGGCTGATCATGCGCAACCTGCGCAATACCGAGCGGGTGATGAACAACGCCGCCGTAGAGGAAATCATCCGCATCGAGAAAGAGAAGGGCGAGGCGGAAACCATCGATGATATCCGTCACCTGGTGACCGGCGTGAAGGGCCGGCTGGTGCTGCAGGAAGGCAAGATGGACGAGGCGGCCTGGAGTTGTGGCATGGTGGCGGGCCTGATCCATGACATTCCCAGCTGTGAGGAACTGATCGGCCGCATCATGGATGAAGCTGACAATATTATCCGTCAACGTCTGCTGGGCAGCCTGGAGGCCTGATGTCGGCGTGACACATTTGTGAACTTTCCGCTATACACTCTTTAACACCCTGTGATTCTCCCGTGATGGCGCGCCGCCAGGATGGATACCGAACCTGCCAGTCCGGCAGGCCGAAACCCATACGGAGAGATCACCATGAACAAGTTCACGACAATTGCAGCCATGTGCCTGTTCGGCCTGATGGCCAGTGCGGTCCAGGCGGATGAAATGGCGTCCGACGATGGCATGATGGACGACGACATGAAGGAGTCCATGGAGCACAAGGATATGAAGAAGGATGACATGTCCGACTCCATGGGCGATGGTATGAAAGACAACATGTCCGGAGACGATATGGGGATGAAGGACGATGGCATGGGCATGAAGGACGACAAGGCCATGCATGACGACATGGAGGATGGCATGAAGGACGATGGCATGGGCAAGTCGGATTCCATGAATTAACCGCGCGCCTCTGCGGGGCGCCAGAGCCAGGAACCTATGACACGAAACGTACTGATTGTTGAGGATAACCCGGGCATTGGGGAGCTGGTGCGTATGCACGTGGCCGACCTTGGCATGAACCCCATTCTGTGTGATCGGGGCGACACCGGGCTTGAGCGTTTTCGTGAAGGGGGCATCGACCTGGTGGTTCTCGACCTTATGTTGCCCGGAATGGACGGTCTTGCGGTGTGCCGCGAGATTCGCTCCGGCCCGGGTTATGTGCCGGTACTGATGCTGACGGCGAAAAGCACGGAACTGGACCGGGTACTGGGCCTTGAAATGGGGGCGGACGACTACCTCACCAAGCCTTTCAGCGTCGCCGAACTGGCGGCGCGGGTGAAAGCCCTGTTCCGGCGTGTGGACGCCATGGCGGGAAACGCCGGCCATGAAGAAAAAAGTGGCGAGCTGAGTACCGAGGGGTTGCGTATCGACCCGGATCGCCGCCGGGTGTTTGTACGGGAGCAGGAAGTGGAACTGACGGCTCGCGAGTTCGAACTGCTCTGGCACTTTGCCAGCCATCCCGGGCGGGTGTTCAGCCGTGTCCAGCTTCTGGACAAGGTCTGGGGCTACAACCACGAAGGCTACGAGCACACCGTTAACACCCATATCAATCGCCTGCGTGGCAAGATCGAAAAGGACCCCGCCAAGCCGGAGTTCATCGAGACCGTGTGGGGGGTGGGCTATCGCTTCCGGGAATGATCCATGGTGAAGACACTCTACACCCGGCTGGCGGTGGGCCTGTTTCTGTTATTGCTGGCGGTTGGTCTGCTGTACACCTTTATCAGCCTGTACTCACTGCGGGAGTACAACGCGTCGGTGAACCAGGAGTTACACCGGGACCTGGCGAAAAACCTGGTGGCAGACAGGAACCTGGTCAACGAAGGTGAGCTGGACCGCAGCGCCCTGAAAGAGCTCTTCGCGCTGTATATGACCATCAACCCCAGTATCGAAATCTACCTGCTGGATCTGGACGGCACCATCCTCTCCTATTCCGCGGACCCGGCGAAAATCAAGCGCAAGCAGGTGTCGCTGGAGCCCATACAGCGGCTGATGGACGACATGAGCCGTTACCCCGTGCTGGGCGATGACCCGCGTAGCCACGACCGGCAGAAAGTCTTTTCCGTGACTCCCGTGCCATCGGCGGATAACCCGGAAGGTTATCTCTACGTGGTGTTGCGGGGCGAGGAATACGATGCCGCGGAAACCATGGCCCGGGGCGGCCAGCTGCTGGAACTCAGCGCCTGGGCCCTGCTGGTCAGTCTGGCGGTGGTGATGATTGCGGGGCTGGCGGTATTCCGGCTGCTGACCCGCCGGCTGACCCTGCTGACCCGGCTGGTGGAGGATTTCGAGCACAGTGACATGAGCCGCCAGGCCCTTCACAGCACCTGGCGCGACAGGCGGCCCGTGGTGCGGGACGAGATCGACTACCTGGGGGCCACCTTCGACGATATGGCAAGCCGGATTGCGTCCCAGATTGAACAACTGACGGAAAAGGATGCCCAGCGCCGTCAACTGGTGGCGCAGGTGTCCCACGACCTGCGCACGCCCCTGGCCTCCATGCAGGGGTATATTGAAAGCCTGAAACTGCGGCGGGACCGCCTCAGCCCGGAAGAGCAGGACCGCTTCCTCGACATCGCCCTTAAAGAGGGCCGGCGCCTGAGCCGCCTGGTGGACGAGCTGTTCGAGCTGGCCGCCCTGGAAGCCCGTGAGAAGCAGCCGGTGCCGGAGCCGTTTCCCCTGGCGGAGCTGGTACATGACGTGGTCCAGAAACACGGGCCGGAGGCCAGGAACAGGCAGCTTGAACTTACCGTGAACGGTGACCCGGACCAGCCCCTGGCCTACGCGGACCTGGCGATGACCGAGCGGGTGCTGGACAACCTGATCGGCAACGCCATTGCCTACAGTGCTGTCGGGGGGCGTATCGAGGTGGCTGTCGGGCAGGCGGACGACCTGCCGGAAGTCTGCGTGCGGGACAGTGGCCCGGGCATTCCGGAACAGGACCTGCCCCATATTTTTGATCCGTTCTACCGTGGCGAATCCTCTGGTGGGACCGGTGGCCACGCCGGTCTCGGGTTGGCCATTGCCCGCAGGATCATGACACTGCAGGGCGGCGATATCAGCGTTGCAAACCTGGACGCCGGGGGCGCATCCTTTTGTATAAGGTTGCCGGTGAAACCTTCAAACTGACCCACGCGCATCCGCAATGATCTCTCCGGCGTTATACAAACGTAATAGACTGGAGAAAATGCTGTGATGAATCCCGTGCAAACTGGTCACAGTATTCAAAGGGCAAGAGGTTAAGGTTATGAAACGGTATCTGTTACTGATCTCCATGGCGATTGCCATTGCACTGACCGGTTTCCAGGTTGTCGCCTCCAAGGAGAAGGATTCACAATACGCACCGGACGACCCGGAGCTGGCGGTTGCCACCTTCGCTGGCGGGTGTTTCTGGTGCGTTGAAGAAGCGTACGAAGAAAAAGTGCCGGGTGTGGTAGAGGCGGTGTCCGGTTACAGCGGTGGCGACGAAAAAGATCCTTCCTACCAGCAGGTTTCCGGCGGCCGTACCGGCCACACCGAGGCTGTGCAGGTCTATTACGATCCCGATGTGATCACCTACGAAGGGCTGCTTCAGGCCCTGTGGCGTACTGCCAACCCGACCGACGTGAACGGCCAGTACGTGGACCGGGGCAAACAGTACCGGCCTGCGATTTTCTATCACAACGAGGAACAGAAGCGCGCTGCCGAGGCCTCGGTGAAGGCACTGGAAGAGTCTGGCCGTTATGACCATCCGGTGAAGATCGAAGTCGTGCCTTTCGAGGCCTTCTACGACGCCGAGGAATACCACCAGGATTACTACAGGAAGAATCCTGTGCGCTACAAGATCTACACCTTCAACTCCGGCCGTTACCAGTTTATCGAGAAGGTCTGGGGAGAGGATCAGGAAGTGGATTATGCCCAATACCGTCCAGAAGAGAATCGCCCGGAAAACAGCAGTGAGTCAGTGCAGGCCGAGAGCGGCAAGTCTGGCATGAACCTCAGCCAGGCTGAGGCATTCAACCCTGAGACGTTTGAAAAGCCGGACGATAAAACGCTGAAGCAGCAGCTGACCAAAGAGCAGTATTACGTAACCCAGGAAGATGGTACCGAGCCCGCTTACAAGAACGAGTATTTTGATGAGAAACGGCCCGGCATTTACGTGGATGTTGTCTCCGGAGAGCCGCTGTTCTCGTCCCGGGACAAGTACAAATCCAACACCGGCTGGCCCAGCTTCACCAAACCCATCAGTCCGGACATGATCGTGGAAAAAGAGGACAACTCCTTCTTCATGACCCGTACCGAGATTCGCAGCAAATACGCGGACTCTCACTTGGGGCACGTGTTCAATGACGGACCGGCCCCCACGGGACTGCGTTACTGCATTAACTCCGCGGCAATGAAGTTCATTCCGCTGGAGGAGATGGAGGAGCAAGGATACGGCGCACTGATCAGCGAAGTGGAAAAAGCCAGCCGTACTGCCTCTAACTAGCCAGCCGGGCGATCACAGCCAGAGATCCCCGATGGGAGTCTCTGGCGAGAAGTGATGCTGAATCTGGGCCATGAGTAGTTCAGCGGTGGACAGCGCGTCCACCAGGGCATTATGGGGTGGGTAGTGCGGCAGCTCGTATCTTGCCCGGCTGTCGGCCAGGCGAATGGAAACCGGCTGCTGCCCCCTCAGTTTCTGCCATAAGGTGGGTTGTCGCCTGGGATGCAGGTGTGCCTCAATGGCCATGGTATCAATGACCGGAAAGCGTATCTCCTCTCCGATTCGCCACTTCAGGGCAACGTTCAGGAACGGCCGCTCGATATTGCGGTAGTGAACCACCGGAATGCGCCCCGCGAGGCTGGCAAGAACCTCGTCGAGAACGTCAGCCAGGTCCGGCGCCTTGTCGATATCCGTGTGGGTAATGCCGTGTACGGCGATGGACGTCTGGTGCAGTGGCAGTTGCGGCTTGACCAGCCAGTGCCTGGAACCTCCCAGTTGCACCCGGTCAATGGTGAATGGCACCAAACCAATACTGACAATGGAGTGCTTGTTGGGATCCAGCCCGGTGGTTTCAAAATCCACTGCCACAAAAGGCACGTCTTTCATGGGGGTGTCTGCTGCAACACAACCCGCCCGGTAGAAAGCCCTGAGCCGCTCATCCCCGGTCTGCTTTGCCAGTTCCCGGAAGCGCTCGGGCCATGGCAGAGTGTCAATGGGAGCCTGGGCCGTCATGGTGTCAGGATCGTCAGACATTACGGCCAACCTGAGCGTTATAGCGGAATTTCAGGAACTTCTGGGCCTGGCTGACCACCTGGAAGGCGTCCTTGAGGTGGCTACGCTCGAAGGGTGACAAATCCTTCGGCCGCACATTGTTATCCGGCTCGCGGCCGGCTTCGATGGCGAGGGCCTGATGGCGGATCCGCACAATGGCAATGAATTCGAAAGCGTCCCGCAGGTTGCCCACTCCGTCCTCGGGAATCAGCTTGGTTTCCCCGATGGCCCTGAGGCGATTGAAGGTATTCTGCGCCCGTGAGCCACAGGCCAGGGCATGTACACGTATCAGGTCCGATACCGGCGCCGTGCCCCGACGTTTAAGGTTGAAGGTTTTGGCCTGCTTGCCGCTTTCCTCCATCACAAAGGTGCGGAAAAAACCCAGTGGCGGGGTGCGATTGAGGGCATTACGGGCCAGCATTGCCAGGAACCTCTGGCTATTGCTGGCTTTCTCGGCAATGAATGTTTTGAGCTCTTCGGTGTACTCGGTTTGGCCATAGATACCGTCCAGGTCGAAGAAAATGTTGCTGTTCAGCAGGGCCTCGGCCTTGGGGTTTTCGATCCAGTCGCCGAAGTACTCCTTCCAGACCTTGAGGGGCTGGCGCCATTTCTGGTTGGTGGCCATGATATCTCCGGTGCAGTAGGTGTAACCGCACTCCGCCAGACCGTCACTGACAAACTTCGCCAGGGCCAGGAAGTACTCGTCGTGCTGGGCAGGGTCGAAGCTGTCATCCAGCACCATGGCGTTGTCCTGGTCGGTGACCACCAGTTGTTCGTCCCGGGCCATGGAACCCAGCGCCATAAAGCAGTAGGGCACCGGTGGCGGCCCCAGTTTTTCCTCGCCCAGCTCCAGCAGCCGCTGGCTGAAGCTGCGTCCGATACCGGCCATGGCGCTACCGATCATGTGGGAATTGGCGTCCTCCCGAACCATGCGCACAAAGGTATTGGGCACTTCCTTGCTCAGACGTTTCAGACCTTTCACGTCCTGTTGGTGATAGATATTACTCACCAGGAAGAGGCTGCTCTGGGACTCATGCTTGACGATATCCGACAACGCAATGACACCACGCACCTTGTCGCCATCCAGTACCGGCAGGTGGTGCACGTTGTTGTGCAGCATGGTTAACATGGCCTCGAAGATGAACGAAGTGGCATTGGTGGTAATCAGCTCCTCCGTCATGATGTCGCTGATGGGCGTTTCCGAGGGCAGGGCCTCGCTCAATGCACGGGTGCGCAGGTCACGGTCCGTGATGATGCCGGACAGCTTGGGCTGGTCACCGTTTTCGTCCATCAACAGCAGGGAGGAGACACCCTGTTCCGTCATGATGCGGGCGGCTTCCTGCAGGCGGACAGTGTTGGGCGCCGTGACCGGCGCACGGGAAATCAGTTGGGTCACCCGGGCGGTCATTGGCTGGTTGGACTTCTCCCGCCGGGACAGCGCCGAGCGCAGGCGGGGGCGATCCTCTATTTCCACGAAATCAGTGAAGTTGTCGTCGTTTTCCCAGAGGAACTGAAAGATTTCGTCGGGAATCAGGTATATCAGGGAGTCTTCAATGGCCTTGGCCGGAAACCGTACGGTTTTGTTCATCAGCAGGCCAAACTGGCCGAAAATCTCGCCCTCGCCCTGTCGACTGTAAAGCTCCCCGGAGCGGCGATAAATTTCGACGGCGCCGCTGCGCACGTAGTACAGGTAGGTATTGCGTTCACCAAGCCTGAGGATGTCAGTGCCTGCGCGGAAATAGGCGACCTCAATACTCGTAACGATTTTGTCGAGGTACTCTTCCGGCATTTCGTCAAACGGAGCGTGCTGGGCCAGATGGTTGCGTATTTCGATCAGCTCTGCCTGCATTAATTGCTTCCTTAGCATCGGTTTGCCATGAAGAACTCAACACGCAATATAGCAGCAGCTCTGTTTTAGGGCCATGATTGGCAGCCTGGCTGTACTGAAACGAAGAGGAAAGGTTTTGTCTATGACCCGTACACTGATTCTGGGTGGCATTCGCTCCGGAAAGACCGCCCTGGCGGAGCAGATTGCTCACAGCTCTGGCGAACCGGTGGTGTATCTGGCAACCGCGACCGCCGGTGATGAGGAAATGGCCCGGAGGGTGGCGCGCCACCAGCAAAGTCGTCCGCCGGAATGGGGGCTGGTGGAGGCACCGATAAAACTTGCCGCGGTGCTGGACGACTATGGCAACAGGCCGCAGCCGCCCCTGATGCTGGTGGATTGCATGAGCCTGTGGGTCAGCAACCTGCTGTTTGCCGGCGACGAGGTGTTCAACCGCGAACGGGCCGCTTTTCTGGAGGCGCTGGCGGGCTACCCCGGCCAGGTGGTGATCGTCAGCAACGAAGTTGGCCTCGGTACCATCGGTATGGACCCCCTGACCCGCCGTTTCTGTGACGAGCTGGGCTGGCTCAACCAGGACCTTGCCGCCTGCTGTGATCGGGTGGTGATGAGTGTTGCCGGGCTGTCGTTGACGCTGAAAGAGTGACGATAAAGAGCGACTATTGTCCGTGGCTTTGCAGGCTACTGAGGGTGCCGTGTTCCGATTCGTCCACCCGCACACGGCTGCGGCAGGCATAGGGCACGGCAATGGCGGAGAATGAACGGTTCAGGGGAATGCCCATCACTTCCGCCAGGACCATGCGGATAACGCCGCCGTGACACACCACCAGAACCCGTTTGCCGGCGGCTTCCCTCTGCCAGTGCTGCCAGGCCCCCGCGACCCGTTCATGGAAAGCGGTTATGGCTTCACCCCCGGGTGGCGGGTGGTTCACCGGGTCGCTCCAGAAACGGGTCAGTGCATCCGGGGTGGTGGCCATAATGTCCGCGGATGTCCTGCCTTCCCAGTCGCCAAAGCCGATTTCCCGAAGCCGGGGTTCCTCGTACACCGGCAACTGACGCTGCTGGGCCAGTTGCCGGGCAAAGGCCTGGCAGCGCAGAAGGGGTGAAGTGACAACGAGGTCCCAGTGGTCATCTTCGGTTATGGCGGCATTGACCTGCTGCCAGCCAGTGTCGCTCAGGGGGTCGTCCTGGCTACCCCGGAACATGGGCCCACCGGCTGGCTCACCGTGACGGATCAGGTCGAAGAAGGTGGTTGTATGGCTGGTCATGGCTATCTCCCACCGGTGTCCTGATTCTTATCGGATACACCGGCATCGGCAAAGCTGGCCATACCGTTGTGAAGAGCACAGGCTGCACGTAGCAGGGGAACCGCCACCGCCGCCCCGCTACCCTCGCCCAGGCGCATCCCCAGATCCAGCAGGGGCCTGGCATCCAGTGCTTCCAGTACGGCCTGGTGCCCCGGTTCCGCCGAGCGGTGGGCAAACAGCAGCCAGTTCCTGAGCTCTGGCTGCTGGCGCACCGCTACCAGTGCGGCGACGGAAACAATAAAACCATCAACCAGCACCGGAATGCTTCTCGCCGCGCAACCCAGTATGGCGCCTGCCAGCGCAGCGATTTCAAATCCGCCCAGAGAGGCCAGTACCGCCAAAGGGTCGGTATTGTCGCCGTGCCGTTTCAGCGCACGGCTGACCACGGCGCTTTTATGGGAAACCCCGGCCAGGTCCAGACCGGTGCCGGGACCCACCAGCGCCTCCGGCGACTCTTTTAGCAACGCGCAGGCCAGGGCTGCGGCACTGGTGGTGTTGCCAATCCCCATGTCACCGCCAATAAACAGACGGCATCCTGCGTTGGCAGCCTGCTCCGCCGCGGCATCGCCACTGGCCAGCGCCGCACACACCTGGGCTTCCGTCATCGCATCGCCCACCGCCAGATTGGCCGTCGCCGACGCAATCTGCTCATCCCGAACGCCGGGTAATGCAGGCACCTCGCCGACAGTTCCCAGGTTGACTACCTCCAGCGAGGCATCCAGATGCTTCGCCAATACACTGATCGCCGCGCCGCCGCCAGCGAAGTTGGCAATCATCTGAGCCGTCACTTCCTGCGGAAACGCGGATACCCCTTCTTCACAAACCCCATGGTCACCGGCAAACACAGTGATTCGCACCGGGTCCACGGTTGGCTTCTCGCACCCTTGCAGCCCCGCCAGCTGAATGGCGAGTTGCTCCAATTGACCGAGGGATCCGGGTGGCTTGGTAAGTACTTGTTGGCGTTCTGCTGCTTGCCGGAAGCTGTGCTTGTCGGGGGTCGGGAGTTGCTGGGTCCAGCTTGGAGGAATGGAGAGCATGGGAAGATCCTGACTGATGCAAACAAAGAATGGTCTACCCCGCCCGAAAAGGTGTCAAGGCCAAGGGTGACTCGGGTAAACTCTTGCCAGACCGCGAACACCCATAGTCCGGGGAACTGGTTGGGCAGGGCTTTCCAAAACCCTGCGGAGCCATGGATGGCGGAGCGGAGCGTACAGGGACGTATTCACAGCGTGTTTTGGAAAGCCCTGCCCAACCAGTTCCTTTCTCCCGGATTCTGCCTGCTGAAGAGATAATACTGGTTTGAACATTTTTCTGTTCTCCGTAACTGTATGCCTTGTTGCCGTGCTACTGGACCGCTGGCTGGGGGAGCCCCGCAGGTGGCATCCGTTGGTGGGGTTCGGGCGTCTGGCGGCGCTGGTTGAGCAGCTGTTGAATCGGTTGCCTGAGAAACGCGTGCGATCTATCTGCTCAGGTTTTCTGGGAGTGTTGATCCTGGTTCTGCCGGTGCTCATGGTGGCGGAACTGTTGCGATGGACTCTGAATGGATGGGTATACCTGTTACTGCAGGTTGTGGTGCTATATGCCGCGCTGTCCATCCGTGGGCTGACGGAACACGGCCGGGCAGTGTCGGATGCGTTGCATGGTGGCGACCTCGATCTGGCGCGGCAGCAGGTGGGTCGGATCGTCAGTCGAAGGGCCAGTGAGCTGGATGAGCAGGGCGTGGCTGCGGCGGCCAGTGAATCCATGTTGGAAAACGGTGCGGATGCGGTGTTCGCCAGTCTGTTCTGGTTCCTGGTGGCGGGTCTTCCCGGCGTGTTGCTACACCGCATGGTGAATACCCTGGACGCCATGTGGGGTTATCGCAATGAACGTTACCTGTACTTCGGGCGAGTGGCGGCGCGCCTGGATGATGTCCTGAACTGGGTGCCCGCCCGGCTCACCGCACTGACTTACGCCCTGCTTGGAAATACCCGCCTGGCCTGGCGCAGCTGGCGAACCCAGGCAGCCGCCTGGGACAGCCCCAACGCCGGCCCGGTGATGGCAGCGGGTGCCGGCGCCCTCGGGGTTTCCCTTGGCGGGCCGGCACCCTATGCATCCGGCACTCGCCAGAGACCGGTGCTGGGCAGTGGCCCGGGTGCCACGGCGTATACCATCGATGAAGCCGTCCGGCTGGTGCAGCGGGGTGTATGGCTGTGGCTCGGCCTGTTGGCTGTTGCGGGTATTCCGGTCGCAGCCGGTTATCTGTAAGGTCGCCACACAAGGAAAGGCACGTGCATGCACAAGCCCGATGACCAGGTCAGTTCATGCCGATGCAGCCAGGCCCATCAACAGCACCAGTTCGGCTAATATCACGCTGGCACCCAGTGTATCGCCTGTGTAACCGCCCAGCTGGGCTCGCAGATACAGGCCCCAGGCCAGGGCCACCCCCAGGGTGGCCGCTATACTCCACAGCACAACCCGTGGTTCGGCGCCGGTCAGGATGAGGGTTGCGACAAGGGTGAACAGGGCGGCGACAGCCAGGCGGGGCCTTGAAAAGCTCTCTGCCACCGGCTTGCTCTTGCTGTTGTCCGGATCGGTTACGTAGGGCAGGCAGCCCATAATCAACAGTGGGGCCAGGCGGGCCACCATGGGGGCCAGGAGTAGGGCCAGCCAGACCGGTTGTGCTTCGGCCAGCAGTGCCACTTTCAGTGCCAGGGCGATAACCAGCGCCACCGTGCCGTAGGTGCCAATGCGGCTGTCCTTCATGATTCTCAGCCGGGCTTCCAGGGAATAACCCCCGCCCAGTGCGTCCACGCTGTCTGCCAGCCCGTCCTCGTGAAAGGCACCGGTAATCCACAGGTGAAAGCCCGTGATTAGAACAATGCAGACAAGGGGGCTCCATAACTGGCCAAGAGCAAGGAAAAGCCCGGTATAGATCATCCCCAGCACCAGGCCCACAAGGGGGAAATAGACGCTGCACTGGTTCATCAGGCGCGGGGAGTAATCGATAGGTACCAGCATGGGGATGCGGGTCAGGAACCCGAGGGCAAGCCAGAAGGCCTGCCACTCCCTGACGATGATCGGTTTCATAGTGCTCAATGGTATGCCCTGTAACCGGGTTCAAGGTAATTGCCGGTTAGTCTAGCACCGTTGACCTGTTACCTGTTGCAGTCACCGGAGCCTCCCGGTGCTAGGATTGCGGGTTCTCGATAATGATCTCGACACGGCGGTTTTGCTGACGACCGGTTGCGGTGTCGTTATTGGCAACCGGCTGGTCCATGCCGATCCCCGATGCAGACAGCCTTCCGGAATCAATTCCCTGCTGTGCCAGATAGTTCCTGACTGAATCGGCCCGACGCTGGGACAGCCCCTGGTTGAGCTCGACGCCACCCACGTTATCGGTGTGCCCCTCAATCTGGACCCGGCGCTCAGGATAC
>CAZFPG010000012.1:0-20776 GCA_964521055.1 uncultured Marinobacter sp. | reverse complement strand
GAGGACGAAGCGTGGTTCCACGGCTGGACCGTCTTCTACTGGGCATGGTGGATTTCCTGGTCACCGTTCGTTGGTATGTTCATCGCGCGGGTTTCCAAGGGGCGCACGGTTCGTGAGTTCGTAACCGCAGTCCTTATTGTTCCGACTGTCATTACCGTAGTGTGGATGAGCGCGTTCGGCGGCTCTGCCCTGGAGCAAATCCAGGAAGGCATTGGTGCGCTTGCAGAAGACGGACTGACAGACGTTTCCCTGGCAATGTTCCAGATGTTTGCCAACCTGCCATTCGTTGCAATCACCTCGTTTGTCGGGATCGTGCTGGTTCTGGTTTTCTTTGTAACCTCCTCGGACTCCGGCTCGCTGGTTGTCGACAGCATCACTGCCGGTGGCAAGACCGATGCACCGACTGCTCAGCGTGTGTTCTGGGTGGTTATGGAAGGTGCCATTGCCGCCGCACTGATCTTTGGCGGCGGTGACGACGCCCTGGGTGCGATACAGGCGGTTGCGATAACGGCAGGGCTACCGTTTACGGCAGTGCTGCTGGTAATGACCTGGGGGCTGCTCAAAGGCCTCACACACGAACGCAAGTTGCTGATTGCGGAAGGCAAGCTCTGATCCTCTGATCGGAGCGCAAAAAACCGGGGCCTGGTGCCCCGGTTTTTTTTTGCCCGAATTCGCGGGTCAGGTTTTTGAAGTGAAGGTTTCCATGGCAAAGGCAGCCCGGTCTTCCGGTGTAAAGTGTGGCTTGCGCAACGCTTCAATCTGCCTGAGGCGTGGCAACAGGCCGCGGCCATTGGCCATCTGGATCGCCAGGCCAGGACGGGCATTCAGCTCAAGTAGCAGCGGGCCCTCATTGACATCCACAACCAGATCAACCCCCATGTAGCCCAGCCCGGTTGCCTCATAGCACCTCGATGCCATCACCAGCATTTCCTGCCAGTCATCAATGGCTATATTTTCCAGTGCCAGGCCGGTATCCGGGTGGAGGGTGATAGGGCGGTTAAACTGCACAGCGTTCAGGCTGTGCCCATTGGCAATGTTCAGCCCTACGCCAACGGCACCCTGATGCAGGTTGGCCTTGCCGTCAGAAGCCGTTGTGGCCAGCCTCAGCATCGCCATCACCGGGTAACCCTGGAACACTACAATGCGGATATCCGGCACACCCTGAAAGGAATATTTGGCCAGCCCCGGAATGGACTCCACGAGGTTTTCTACGATGGCGACGTCTGGTGACCCGGCTAGCGAGTAAAGGCCCGCAAGGATGTTTGACAGATGTCGCTCAAGATAGGCTGAGGGTACCCGCAAGCCAGACGCCTTGACGTAATCGTCACCTTCCCGGCCGGTTATTACGGTAATGCCTTTGCCGCCGGAACCCTTTGCAGGTTTGATGGCAAAGCCTGCGAGATCCTCTGCCATCTGCCTGAAGCGGGATATTTCGTGCTGCTGGCGCACAACCTGAAGCAGTCTGGGGGTGCGTACATCATACTCGGCAACCACCAGCTTGGTTTTGAGTTTGTTATCCACCAGTGGATAGGACGTGCGGCTGTTGTACCGGGAAATGTAGTCCACATTGCGCCGGTTCATGTTCAGCATTCCCAGCTGATTGAGCTTGAAGGGCGAAATCCAGCCCATCAGTCGTAGGCCTTCATCGGGTAGAATCGGCGGAGCTCAGACAATTTGTAGCCTGTGTACTGCCCCATCAGCAGAATCAGTCCCAGCACCACCAGGTGGAGCTCGGGGAAGTTGAACGTCAGGTGACTGGCCAGAGGTGCACTCATAAAGAGGAAGGCGCACACGGCGACGAAAAGGCTGCCTGTACCCTGCACAAACACCTCGCGGGCACCTTCTTCTTCCCAGAGAATGGACATGCGCTCGATGGTCCAGGCAATGATCACCATGGGGAAGAAGGTTACCGTCATACCGGTATTGAAGCCCATATGGTAGCCGGCAATACTGAGCCCGGCGGTAATGAAAATGACCAGGATAATGAGCGCCGATATTCGCGACACCAGCAGCAGGTTAAGGCTCGACAGGTAGCCGCGCATCAGCAGACCGATAGCCACCACTGAAATGAAAGCGATCAGCCCCGGAACCAGCGTGGTCTGCACAAAGGCCACTGCGATCAGTATTGGCATAAAGGTGCCAGAGGTCTTTATGCCAACGACAATGCGCATGAAGGCAACGATCAGGGCCCCCAGGGGGAGAAGCAGCAGCATTCTGAACATCCCCTGTTCTTCGATGGGGAGTTGATAGAGGCTGAGAAAGCCCAGGCCGTTTTCAGTGGACTGGGCCTGGGCCAACTGCAATGCCGGCACGGTTTGCCTGAGCATGGAAAAGCTCACTTCGGAGTCGTCACCGCCCACCAGGTCGAACAGGGAAGTGGCTGCCTGGCGCCAGAGAAGCACGTTCTCCGGCAACCCCTGCTCGGCGGTGCGGGGGTTGAAGGTAAGCCAGCTTTTGCCGTCGTAGATCTGCAGGAACGGCCGCAGTTGTTGCCTGCGCCGGGCGTCCTCCAGGGCCAGCCCGTCTGCGATGCGTGAGGGTATGCCCGCGTGGTTGAGCATCCGGTTGAGCAGGTCAATGTAGTTATCGTCCGATACCAGCAGGGTTGTATTCTGTGTGTTGCCCTCCGGCTCCAGCAGTTTGATCAGCTCCCGGGTCATGCTCTCCGGTGTGCTGGAGCGGGCTGCAGCCTGTTGAAGCAGTTCTTCCACGGCCGTTGCCTGGGGCTCTTCCCAGAAGACAGGTTCCGGCTTTGGCCGCCGCCTGGGGTTTTCCAGCTGCACCTGGTCATCCGGTACCAGCTGGACCTTGAAATAAAGAGTTTGAGGGCCGCTGATGTCCCGCTTGGACCATTCCGCCCGTCGATCACCAGAGTCCTCCACGATGGAAAACCCATAGCCCGGAGAGGCTGCCTGTTCGGAAATGATACGAAACCCGGGGGGCTGGTCCGGGATGCTCAGGCTGGCAAGCACCGGCTCGTCGTTACCCGTAAAATCAATCCTTGCTTCTACCATCCACACCGGTTTTTGCTCACCGGTAAACCAGGGAATGCCCAGTTCCACATGCCGCCAGACAGCGACCGCAATTCCTGCCGCAATCAACAGGAGAATCGCAAAGAAAAAGGGTATGCGTGAGCGGGAGGTCAAGATTCATCCCCATTGTCTGCTTCGGGCAGGGAGTCCGGCAGTTCGGTGGCGAACTCCTTGCCAACATCAATCAGCATAACGTCTCTCAGTATATTACGCCCGACCAGCACGCTATGGGACAGATGTTCGCGGTTTGTCAGGGTAAACTCGGCCTGTTGCCGATGGTCACCAATCATGAATTGCAGTTCGACCACCACACGCCGTTCGGATTCGTCGGTAGTGGACTGAATGATTTTCACGCGACGGGAAATTTCCCTTTCGATGGTCATGACATCATCGGAATCCGGAACGGGAATGTCGAATCGAACCCAGTTATTGCCGTCCCGTTCAAACCGGGTAATGTTTCTGGCATCGAGTGAAGAGGTTTCAGCACCGCTGTCTATACGAGCTTCGTAAGTCAGGCCAGGATCCACCAGATAAAACTTCTCTAGCTGGCCGACAATAAGCTTGCCCTTGAGTTTACCCCTGTCATCGCTACCGTTGGTGCTTACGGTGCATACCGGCTCTTTGGGGGCAGGGGGGCAGGTGGGTTTCTCGACCTGTTCCGTGATCGCCTGCAATATGCTCTGGGTGGATTCTTCGTTAAGGCGGGTGAGAGCCTGAAAGTTTTCCTCTGTGCGGTTTTCAAGACCGGAAACCTGCTCGGCCTGGTTGTCGACCGATTTGTTAAGGGCCTCCAGATCTTCCTTTTCCACCATGAAATAGCGATCTGTAGTGCAACCGGACAAAAGAAACAGAAAAACAGTGGCCGCCGTCAGCCTTCCCAAATCTGAGCGCATAAAAAACATCCGAAACCTCTGAACCCGCGGCGTGAATTCTCAAATTCCGGAAATGCTGTAGTAACCGTAATAAAGAGTGCCGCCATTAAAATCGTTGCCCTGAAGGGCACGCTATTTTATTCACAGGCGAGAGTATACAACAACATATGTGTGAGGAGGGTTTACAGATCATTAACGGCGGAATTATTTGCTGTCGGCCGTGCGGGACAGGAAGTGATCTTCGGCAAGTACTTCATCGGAGCGAAGGTACTCCTGAACGATCGGCGAGCAATTGAGATAGAAGAGCAACAACTCCCTTTGTACATCCTGGTCCTGAATGCGGGAAGCAAAGTGTATCAGGTCGCGGATGGAATCATCCCTGCGATTCTGAAACGTCTTTCCATAGCGACCCTTGAGAATGTCCGTCAGCCGTTCCAGGTGGAACTCTCCGGTATGGGTCATGTGAGGCAGTATGCGGAATTCACTCCGGTTGCCTTGTGGCGGACGACCGTCCTGGGCTTCCGGCCAACCGGATGGCGACAGTTCCGATCCCAGTTTTCTCCAGAGCTCTTTAAGCATGTTGAATTCCTGTCCTTTATACTGCCCAGAGACACTGGTGCCGGAGGTTATCTATCCATTTTTACGGCACACAGCGCCTGTTTACCGTTTTAGATGATATTACGCACCGAGTCCAGAGCCGGATGCATCAGGCTGAAATTTTTGCCAAGCAGTCGATTTCTGAATGTGTAACAACAAGTATCCGACGGGGCAGAGAGTAAAAAGGTTCCATTAATACGGTAGACTGTTGCCGCATTGTCATTTTCGAGTAACCAGTCAAGGAGAGCAGGGTGCCTGAGGCCGTTGTTACTGTTATGGAGAACCAGCCGGAAGCCATAATGCTTGCGGTTATACTGGCTGCGGTTCTGTGCCTGTTGGTTTTTCTGGTAGTGAAGGGTAACCGTGCCACCGAGCACTGGCGCCAGCACGCGGCAACGCTGGAAAGTCAGGTGGCGGGGCTGGCTTCTGAAAGCAGGTCGCGGCTGGAACGCATTGAGCAGTTGGAAGCAGAGAGGGCTTCCCAGCAGCGGCGCGCCGATGAGCTATCGAGGGAGCTCAGTGACGCAAAAGTGGCCCTGCGAGAGCAGGAAGTCACCCTGGATAAAGAGCGCCGGGCAACGACGGAGAAACTGGAACTGCTGGAACGGAACCGGGACGCCTTGAAGCAGGAGTTCGAGAACCTCGCCAACCGTATCTTCGAGCAGAAAAGTGAACGCTTCAGCCAGCAGACCCGCACCAGTATCGACACCCTGTTGAACCCCTTCCGGGACCAGTTGCAGGATTTCCGCAAGCGGGTGGAAGATGTCTACACCAGCGAAACCCGGGACCGCCAGGCCCTGAGAAGCGAAATCAAATCCCTGCAGGAGCTGAATCGTCAGATCACCGAAGAGGCGTCCAATCTGACCAAGGCCCTCAAGGGCGACAAAAAGATCCAGGGTAACTGGGGTGAACTGATTCTGGAGCGGGTGCTGGAGCGCTCCGGCCTGCGCAAGGGCATTGAGTATGAAACCCAGGGCAGCTACCGCGATGACAACAACCAGTTGCTGCGGCCCGACGTGATCGTTTACCTGCCGGACCAGCGTAATCTCGTGGTGGACTCGAAAGTCTCCCTGCTGGCCTATCAGCGATGGGCAACGGAAGAAGACGAAACAGCCAGGGAAGAGGCGCTCAGGCAGCATGTGGAAGCTGTGCGCAATCACATCCGTGCCTTGAGCGAAAAGGACTACAGCCAGCTACACGGTTTACACTCGCCGGACTTCGTGTTCCTTTTCATGCCCATCGAGCCGGCATTTGTGGCCGCTTTTCAGCAGGACGAGAACCTATTCGCAGAAGCGTTTGAGCGAAAGATTATTGTGGTTACACCAACCACGTTGCTGGCCACACTACGCACTATCGAGAACATCTGGCGCTATGAACGCCAAAGCCAGAATGCGCGGCGGATAGCAGACAGGGCCAGTGCGGTTTACGACAAGCTACGGGTGTTTGTAGAGGCGATGGAGAAACTGGGCAGCCAGCTGCACACCGCGCAGGGCACCTATGATTCAGCAATGAACACGCTTACCCGTGGGCGCGGAAACCTGATATCCCAGGCCAATCGCTTTGTAGAGCTGGGCGTTCGTGTTAAAAAAGAGCTTCCCAAAGCAATAATGGATCAGGCGGAAGTGGATGCTGAACAGGACACCGCCCGGGACAACCAGCAGGAGTAGATAAAATGGTGAAGATCACCCGAGTCGGGCGTGGTTCAGTTTGCGGCCTTGTGTTGGCATCGTTACTGATGGTCGGTCAGGTGGACGCACTGGAGCCCGAACATGAAACCCGCCGCCTGATGCTGGCCACCGAGGAGGCCGTTGCCGGAGAAAACTGGGGCGAGGCCGGTGAATACCTGAACCGCCTGCAACAACTCGAAGGGGAAAAACCGGCGGATTACTTCTATTTTCGCGGCCGGGTGATGCTGGAATCCGGCCATTTCAATGAGTCGCGGGCGGCGCTGGAAAAGTATGTCAGCCAGGCTGGCTCGGACGGCGAGCACTACAACGATGCACTCAAACTGATTACCCGCGTTGAAAAAGCCCGCAAGAAAGAGAGTGCCCGCGGTAACAACGGGCAGGACAAGAGCGAGCCGGTGGCAATCATCGAACCGGCCGGCGACGAATCCCTGAAGGACCTGAAGCAGTTGTATCTGGCAGAAACGGACGCACAGGCTCTGGTTATGCATGCCAACACCCTCCTCGGCTCCGCGGGCTGGCGGGCTGACCAACGGGTTGTAAGGTTGGACCAGCCAGCGGACATTGCCTACCGGATCGACAAGCGCAACGATGTGATTACCATTCAGGAGTCCCGCCGGGAGGAAGATGGCCGGGTACTGAGAACAACAGAGTCACTGGGTGTGTTTGGCGTTAATCCACAGATAGAGTGGAACTGTGAGAGTGCAACCGCCAGTTGCTGGATATACGACCCCAGGGATGGTTCCCGGCTGATGAAACTGAGCCAGGACCGCGAGAGGGCGCAGGAAATCGCCCGCACCCTTGGCCGCCTGGTAAAGACGATGCAGGGCTCCGGTCAGTCCGGAAGCTGACCCCGTTCGCCCTCGCGGTAAGCCCCGGGGGTGACGCCCGTCCACTTCTTGAAGGCCCGATGGAACGTGGACGGCTCGGTGAAGCCAACGCGGAACGCGATGTCGTTTATGGGCAGATCCGGCCGTGACAGGTAGTAGATCGCCATATCCCGCCTGAGCAGATCCTTGATCTCCTGAAACGACGTATTTTCCTGCTTCAGCCGCCGCCGCAGTGTCTGGGGGCTGGTGTGCAGCTCTGCGGCAATCCATTCGAAGTCCGGCAGCGAGCGGGTAAAGTCCCGGCCAATCAGCGCCCGGATCCGCCCCGTGAACGTGTTGCTCTCGTCCGGGCGCGATAACAGGTCTGCTGGCGAGGTTTTCAGGAACTGGCGCATTTCAGATTTGTCGCGGATGACCGGCGCCGGGAGAAAACGTTTGTCGAAGGTCAGCGCGGTCTCATTGGCTTCAAACGACAGCGGGCAATGGAAAATATGCCGGTACTCATCGCCGTGTGGCGGTCTGGGATAGCTGAACTCCGCCTTGAGAAGCTCCACTGGCTGCCCGATCAGCCAGCTGCCCAGCCGGTGCCAGATAACCAGGATGCTTTCCCGGAAAAAGTACATCGGGTCGTCGATATCACCTTCAATCACCGTTACCAGCCGCGCGGCACTGTCATCAACGTCCAGCCTCATGGCCACCATGGGCTCGAACAGTCGGCAGAACTCGAACGCCTGACGATACACCGACTCCAGGTTAGGGCAATCGATAACCAGGGCGCACATGGTGGCAAAGGTGCCGGTACGGCAGCGCCTTGGTCCCAGGCCCATGAACTCGTCTTGCATTGCATTCCAGGTGGCCTGCATCAAGCGGCTGTACTGGGTGCTGCTCACCCGGGCCATCTCGATCCTCAGCAGGTCCGGTGAGATGCCGGCTTCCCTCAGTATGGCGCGGGTGTCGAAGCCGGCCTTCTCGGCGCCGATCATCGCGGCCTCTACAAAGTGTCTGGAAACGGTGAGTTCCGACATGTCATCCTTTATCCTTATTTGAATGAGGCCCATCATAAAACCCCCCGGGTACAATGCAACCATTGCGCCGTGTGGGATCTGGAAGAAATGGCCAATTGGAATGAAGGAACCGGCAGTTGGCCCGGCGGGGAAAACAGGGCAGCATCAGGAGAGCCTCAACAACAGCTAAGGAGACACACATGCCCGGCCCCCTAAGCCAACTCAAAGTACTGGATTTCAGCACACTACTGCCCGGCCCCTACGCCACCATGCTGCTGGCGGACATGGGCGCGGATGTGTTGCGGGTGGAAGCCCCGGACCGGCTGGACCTGACCCGGGTTATGCCCCCGCTGGATGACGGAGTAAGCACCGCCCATACCTTCCTGAACCGCGGCAAGCGCTCTCTGGGGCTGGACCTGAAAAAGGAAGGCAGCACCGACGTGATCAAACGACTGGTGAAGGATTACGACGTTGTGATCGAACAGTTCCGCCCGGGCGTGATGGACAGGCTGGGCATCGGTTACGACACCCTGAAAGCCATAAACCCGAACCTCATATACTGTGCCATCACCGGCTACGGCCAGACCGGCCCGTACAAAGACCGTGCAGGGCACGACATCAACTACCTGTCACTGGCCGGTGTGTCGAGCCACTGCGGTCGCATGGAGAGCGGGCCACCACCGATGGGAATCCAGATAGCAGACGTAGCAGGCGGTTCCCACCATGCGGTGATGGGTATTCTGGCGGCAGTGATCCACCGGCGGCAAAGCGGGGAAGGGCAGTACATCGACATCAGCATGACCGACGCAGCCTTCGCCATGAATGGCATGGCCGGGGCCGCTGCCCTTGCCGGAGGCCAGGAACAGAAACCGGAGAGCTCCATGCTCAACGGCGGCACCTTCTACGACTACTACCAGACCAGCGACGGCCGCTGGATATCCGTGGGCAGCCTGGAACCGCAGTTCTCGGCCCGACTATGCGATGCCCTGGATATCCCGGAGATGAAAAGCTTTGCCCTGAGCCAGAACCCCGAGCACCAGCAAACCATCCGTGAGGCCCTGAAAGCGGCCTTCGCCCAGAAAACACTGGCAGAGTGGGAGAAAGTATTTGCAGGCCAGGATGCCTGCGTGGAGCCGGTGCTCACGATTACCGAGGCCGCCGAACACCCCCAGATGAAGGCCCGCAATATGGTTATCGAAGTGGCAAAAGGGGATGGCCGAGTCCAGAAGCAGATTGGCCACCCGATCAAGTTCAGTGGAACGCCCTGTGAAACGCGTTACACCGGGCGCACATTGGGCGCGGACAACGACGAATTCTGAGCCCCCTCTTCACTGGCCTCTGTCGGCGCGGGGGCCAGTTTCACATTGTTGCGGCCATCGTCCTTGGCGGCGTAAAGGGCCTGGTCAGCCCGGAGCAGGGTGTCATCCGTGCTCTCATTGCGGTGATATTCCGCTACCCCGACAGACACCGTTATCCGGAAGTTGTCCCCTATATCCGGAAATCTCAGCGAGGCTATCGCCACGCGCACCCGTTCTGCCTTTACCCGGGCGCCCTCCAGTGGCGTCTGTGGCAATACCAGCAAAAACTCCTCACCGCCGTAACGGCCAAAGCAGTCAATGGCCCGGAGCCCGTCGGCAACCGAGCGTGCCACCGTCTGCAGGATTGCATCCCCGGCCTGGTGGCCATAGGTATCGTTCACTTCCTTGAAGTGATCAATGTCCATCAGGCACAGGGAGAACGAGCTCGGCGTCCGCGTGTAGCGATTGCGCTCCTCGGACATCACCTCGAAAAGCCGGCGGCGGTTGTAGACCCCGGTGAGAGCATCCACATTCACCAGCTCCTGGATCTGCTCCATGGCTTCCCCCAGTTCCCGGTTGCGCTGGCGAAGCTTGTCCCGAAGGCCACTGATAAAACCACCAATGACGGTAATTTCAGCCATAACCAGCGCGAACGCCACGGTTTGAAGGATTTCCAGTTCACCATTCAGCACGCCTGGGCGGTATAACCACAAGCCCAGATGAAGGATGCCATACAGCGCAAAAAACCAGATACCCACAACAATAAATTGCCGTGTGGTCAGTGCGAGAATGCCGTAGAGCATCGGCACGATGGCAATCAACAGGAAAACAGCCCGGGACTGCCCGGCCCCCAGGAAAAACATCACCCAGAGGGGAGGGAGTAGCGACACCACCATCTGCGCGGACGTCATGCTGGGATCCCGGAACCGGAGATTCCGACCGGTGCGAATCAGGTACCAGAAGGTGGCGTTGATCAGCAGCATGAAAACCAGAAACTCGCCAGCAACCCGCAACGAAATCAGGCCCTGCACCCAGCAGTACACAACGATGCTGAAGGTAACCAGGTAGGAAATGAAAGACATGCCAAGCCGCCGCAGGCGAAGCTTCTGTTCGCGCTTGATGTTGTCGGTACTCATTTCTTCTGAGCTGGTGGTGTCAGGAGTGATCATGGGCTTCTTGTTTTTAAGGGAGTAGTGACGCCAACAGGTGCCAAGCTGAATAATGCCATGCTCTCTGATAAGGATATGTGACATCAATCATAGTGCCAGATCAACAAGAAATGAATCGATCATCAGTTCTTAGCGGTAACAGATTTTGTCTGCTAATTTGTGATAGTGAGTCACCTTTGGCTCATCAATAACAATCACAATGGACAAACACTATGAAATTGCTTCGCATACCTTTCATGAGCGCTGGTACAGGCGCCTTGAAAGCTGCTGGAGTAGCGCTGGCCGGCAGCTTTCTGATTACAGGATGTTTCGACGGTAGCAGCTCTTCCGGTTCAGATAACTCAGGAAATGAACAGCTCTTTCCCGCAGACGGGAAATTTGAGGCGACCATCAGGAGAACAACGAACGGCATTCCGCATGTTAAGGCGGATAATCTGGCGTCTGCGGCTTTTGGACATGGTTATGCGCAGGCGCAGGATAATGTGTGCGTCTTGGCGGAGGCCTTTGTAAAAGCGAGGGGTGAGAGGGCAAAGTACTTCGGCCCCGGTGACAATAGCATCAATATTATTAACGACTTCAGTTATAAGGCACAGGATATACTCAGCGGCGCTAAAGCCGAATTTCCACAACTGAGTGAAGAAAGCCGTGCGATGGTAGAAGGCTTCACCGCAGGATATAACCGTTATGTTGCTGAAACCGATCCTGCAACACTGCCCGTTGAATGCCGGGAGCAGCCATGGGTAAATGAAATTGAGCCAACCGACCTGCTGGCTCATTATCGCATTGTAGGTCAGTTTGCGAGCGGCGCCCAGTTTGCCACTGGTGTGGTGTTTGCTGCGGTGCCGCCGAATGAATCAGCCGACCCGGTCCCGGCCCAGCCCGTGGGAAGCCTCGGCGAAGAGTCGGTAAACAGGTTGCAAGTGGCAGAAGCTGCCCGTAACAATGCTCGTAGGATCGACAATTTCGTCGACATGGGCCTGGCCAGTAACGCCTGGGGGATCGGTTCTGAGTTGACCGAGAACGGAAAAGGGGCGCTGCTGGCAAATCCCCATTTCCCGTATACAGGGCACAGACGCCTCTATCAGGCGCAATTAACTGTTCCTGGTTACCTGAATGTGAATGGCGCAGGTCTCTTGGGTACTGCCATTCCCCTGATCAACTTCAACGAAAATCTGGCGTGGTCCCACACGGTAACTACCAGTCGTCGATTCACCTGGTATGAGCTCGAGCTGAAGCCCGGTGATCCGCTTACCTATATTAAAGATGGCGTTGAAAAGCCAATAACGTCAAAGACCCTTCAGGTTGAAGTGAATGTGGGTGGCCCTGAGCCCGTCGTATATGAAAGAACCTTCTGGTTCTCCGAATATGGTCCGATGTTGGCTGCTAACGAGGTTAATGACGCTTTTCCAGAGTGGGGTGGCACGGGCCTGGTTAATGGCGAGCCGGCGGCCTATACCTACCGCGATGCCAATGCGAATACCTCCGGCCTGCTGGATACCTGGCTGGGTATGAGTCGGGCGACCAATCTTGACGAGTTCAAGGATGTATTCCGTGAGTGTGGTACCACCCTATGGACCAACACTACCTACGCAGACGATCAGGGCAACGCTTACTACATTGATAGTAGCTCTGTGCCCAGCCTCTCTGGAGCTTCTCTTGCCGTCCTTGATTTCAAGCGCACTGCGAGTCCGGCGTTCAATGCGCTGTTCGATGGAGGTGTCACTCTTCTGGATGGATCGAAGTCCCGTGATGACTGGGTAGAAGGAGAGTGTGCAGGCCTGGTGCCTTTTGAGGACAAGCCCCAGTTGCAACGTACAGACTGGGTGCAGAACTCCAATAGTAGTCATTGGTCTACCAACCCTGATGAGTTCCTGACAGGTTTCTCGCCTCTTTTCGGCGACGAGAATGAACTGGTGAACCCTCGCACGAGACTTGGCATCAAGATGCTTCAGAATCCAACAGATCCAGGCCTGGACTCGAACACCAAACCGCCTGCCGGGCAGGACGGTAAATTCAGCGCACAGGATCTGATCGATACTATCTGGAACAACCGAGCCTGGTATGCAGAGCAGTTCCTGGGAGAGTTACGAGATCGCTGTACCATTGTGGGAACCACCCCGGTCGATGTGCCGCAGGAGCTGTTGCCCACGGATCCAGCTGTCACGTCACCAGGAACACAGGAGGTGACGGCAGGCTGTCAGGCAATGACTGACTGGAACGGAACCTATGACCTGACCAGCACTGGTGCCCACCTGTTCAGGGCGTTTATCGACATCTATGATCGAAGCTTCCCTGACGATCTGACCACGCCGTTTGACCCGGCAGATCCGGTCAATACACCTGCAGACCCGTCAACGGACAATCGCGGCACCGCTGACGACGCTATGCTTCAGTCCCTGGGGGCCGCCATGGTATTGCTGAACGACGCCGGTATTGCACTTGATAGCCCGCTGGGCGAGGTTCAGTACTATCAGCCCACTGGAGGCGTCCCGCCGGGTGGCGATCCGGCAAATGCCCAGGCGCTCTCGGCCAGAATTCCATGGCACGGTGGTGATGGCAACGTAGAAGGTGCCTTCAACGCCATTGGCGTGGTGGATAACAACTTTGCTGAAGATACCCGTATTCCGCGAGTGAATACCCCGGAGTATGAATCTGACAGCGGAGACCGCTTCGCGGCAGGAGTGTCTGCCAATGACGGAGAAGGTTGGCTGATTGCCCGTGGAACAAGCTGGCATTTCGGATTGGAGTTCACGGATGAGGGCCCGCAGGCCTATGGCTTGACCAGCTATTCCCAGTCCACAGATTCTGAATCGGATTTCTTTGTGGACCAGAGCACGCGGTACTCACAGAAAGATGCACGGAAGCTCTTCTTTACGGATGAAGAGATTGAGCAGAATCTTTTGGGTGGAGGAGAGATGACGATCAGCAATTGATGGGTCTCGGAAGAAAGGGAAACGGGCAGACTCGTTTCCCTTGCAAGCCGGCGCATCGGAATCGGTGTTTTCATGCTGATTTGCTCAATAGAGTGGTATCAAATAAAAAAGCCCTCGCGGATGCGAGGGCTTTTTTGTATACGGGTGAGGGAGGCCCTGCACCCTTTCGGGGTTAGCGGTTTAGTCTTCTATCACGCTAGCATCGAATACCGTTGTGGATGATCCAGAGGTGCCAATCATCATTGCAGCCTCTCCAACCATTTCAGCAAACACGTCCGGGTTATCCCCGGATACCGGAGTGCCGTGAGTTCCCTCTATGTACCGAGTGATTGCTGGCAGAGTGCCATCTTCGCCGGTTTTCGAGGCACCTAGCGTTGCTGCCAGAGGCTCGGTGCCAGCCAGCGGTGCTGCGAAGGCGTTGCCCAGGGTATTACCAGCTTCCGCACTGTTCGGGATAACAGCGTCTCCAATCACTTCAGACAGCAGGATGCCTGCCGGTGCACCACCGTTTAGATGGTTATCAGAGAAGTTGATCGGATCGACGGTATCAAGCGCAGCCTGGAAGACGTTGAAGTAGGTCTCCAGGTTGGCATCGCCCTGCTCAAGGCCCGCCGCAGCCGCCAGACCACCAAGGATTGATGGTGCGAATGCGGGAGAGTTCTCGAGAAGGCGAACAATGCCGCCCCCCGGGGTCAACAGGTTTGCTGCAACTACGTCGTCGCTTGTTTTCGGTGAGCCGGAAATGCCAAGGGCAATCTGGTTCTGGTTGGACGCGGCGACGAATGGGGAGCCGTTAATGGTTCCCAGGGAGTGGCCCACGAAATAAACATTGGTGGTATCCAGGGTTCCGCCTGCCGCACCGCCGTTGAAGTCAATGGCACCCAGGCTAGCGCGTAGGTTCATTAGGTCCACCGAACCTTGGCGCAGATTGTCACGACCATTGAGGAAGTTGGTCAGGTTAATGAACAGACTTCCTGACTCGTCCTCGCCAGCGGCAACAGCGGGATCGAAGTCCATTTGAACGGGCTGATTAGCTTCGTTCGCATAGAAGTTGAAATGACGCTCGTTTTCGGTTGCAGCGATGCCGGGGATTGTGCTTCCGGGGCTGGCAACGGTGTTTTCAGCCGAACCCAAGAATCCAATAGCTGCGTCAAGGCTGGCATCACCGGAGGTGCCACCGCCCAAGACAGTGTCAATGGTTGCCTGGGCGTCGGTAGCATCCTGACCAGTCGCCTCCATTACAAAACTCAGATTCAATTGTCCTGCAATCAGCGCTTCGATTGTAGTTTCGGACGGTGCGAGACTGGCTGGCAAGCCATTGTCCTGCCCTGCTTCAAGCAGTGAAGTCGCTAGGCCTTCCAGGGATTCCTGAGAAGTTGGGGTTACACCATGCAAAGGTTGATCTATGGCTACAACTGCCACATTGGCTGCGTCAGCCAGGGCACTGCCAAAGGTCAGTGCAGCACTTCTGTCAGTGGTAATGCCGTGTTGATAGATGACAGTTCCGCCGCTCACATCACCATCGGAGGGGTACAGCACCAGAAGAGGAACCTCAACCATCTCGGTAAGTTCCGGGAACGGGAAGATGTAGTTCACTACGTCACTGACGGTCTCGTCTTCCTGAGGAATTTCCAAGCCGAGGGCTGAGAAAGCCTCATTCAGAACTGCAGCTACGCTATTATCTGCATTCCAGGATTCAGTCTGGAGAGGTGCGCCGTTAGTGCCACTAGGGACTCCCAGATAATAGGGGAGCTCTATCGTGCCTTGGACTATGTTGACACTGCCCGGGCTAACAATTTGTCCAAGCGGGGTTGATGCCAGAGTCACATCGTTTGTGCCAGCCAGATCCAGGGCCACAGCTCTTTCTTCTGGCGTTGGCAGAAGGTCAGCAAAACCACCACCGGCAGCCGGGGTGTTCGCTAATGCGAAGCCAACACAGTCAATGGCAGTCTGGCCAGTAAGGCCGTCACAGCCATTGGGTGGGGCAGCGGAAAAAATTGGAGACAGGGCAGCCTCAATATCTGCATCTGGGAATCCGGCTACTGCGCCATCTGCTGCAAGCTCAACGTCACTGAAGTTCACCTCTCCATCACTGTTAAGATCCAATTCGTCCTCCACTACGGCTTCAGCGGCAGTAATGCGAATAAAGGATGTCAACTGATCTGAGAACCACGCTGCTGGCTCTGCAATATACTGCAGAACCTTTTCATCGTTTGAGGTGGTAAAGCTGTAAGACATGGCCACGTTTTCGGCAGTCAATGCACTCTCTGCAGGTCGTGCACTGTTGGTCACCTGGAAGTAGTTTGCTGCGATGTTTTCCCAGAAAGAATTGATCAATCTGCGAACTGGCGCCAAGGTGGCGGAGCCCAGAGGCTGATCTTCATCTGTCAGGTTGGCATAGCTGGGTGATTGGGTAATTGAATCGCCGTTGACGTCCAGGACCTCGTTGGTAACTACCACCACATAACGCTTCTGAGGATCCAGTGGGGCCATCGGGTTGATGCGAATGGCAGATTGGCCATCCAACTGAACAACTTCCGCTTCATACGCAGGAGATGCGGCGAGACCTGCCAGCTCGGCACCCGCGCCTGCATCACCACCAGCAGCAAGGCTGGCAGTTACCGCCACGGGAATAGTAGGCGGCTCACTTATGCTAAGGCCGCGCACCGGGTCACCGCTGGCGTAGTCGAGTTCGATCAGAAATACGTTTTGATTTGGATTTGGAATTACGCTTGTCGGGTCTGAGGGATCAGTGAAAATGAAGGCACGGGCGTCAACACTATCCTCATCAATCTGGCCGTTAAAGCGTACAACCGCTGGAGCCACGGTAGAGGCACCGCTCAAGGAATTCAGTGCGGTGGTAACTGGCGGTGTAGTATCTGCCACACGGAAGGTTCCGTCGCTGGCCACCGAATCAAAAATTAAATCATTGGGGATCGGAAGTTCGCTGGTTACGGGATTGAAAACGGGCCAAGTTTTACCATCAATGTCTGGATTACTGATCTGGTAATCCGGATCCGCATTACCGGACCCCGACCCGGCGCTATCAAAGCACCCCGTCAGTCCAAGGGAGGACGCCACAGCAAGACTTATTAGAGTTTTCTTGAACATGGGTGTGGAACCTTTTCCTGTTGTTGTGTCGTTATATTCGGCAGCTGACGGGGCCGGTCTGGTCCGGTAAACCCGTTGTCAGTGGCCTGTTCTACTTATCTGTTGTCTGAAATTCTGGCCAGCGCTCTGTGCCAATTTCTGTAACTCTGACTATAGCGACAGTAAAGCAACAGTTGATCGCTCTAAAGTGTGATTCTGACCATTGGGAGCCCACCCGCACAGTCGGAGTTCGGCTTCATTGAAAAATAGTTGGCCCTGAGACGTTTGTCGAGTCCTTCCGGGCGCCTGCTATGAGCCTAGCTGAACTTTGAGAAGTCCGGCTTCCTTTTTTCCGTAAAGGCCTTGATGGCTTCGGCATTTTCGGGGGATTTCAGGCGCTCGCCGAACAGTTTGCCCTCGGCCAGCATGGTGGTTTTCAGTTCTTCGGCGGTGGCCCGGTTCAGCAATTCACGGGTGGCGCGGATGGCTGCGGGTGGTTGTGCGGCAAGCCGGGCGCAGGCCTCAAGGGCCGTGGTTTCGGTGTGAGTGGGTTCACATACCTGGTTGATCAGTCCCATGCGCACTGCGTCGTCGGCGGTAAAGGCGCCGCCCAGCATCAGCAGCTCGGCGGCACGTACCCGGCCCAGCCAGGAGGGTAGCAGCAGGCTGGAGCCGCCTTCCGGGCACAGGCCCAGGGTGGCGAAGGGCATCTGGAAGCGGGTGTTGTTGCCCGCAAACACCAGGTCGCAATGCAGCAACATGGTGGTGCCAATGCCCACCGCCGGGCCGTTTACGGCGGCCACAATGGGCTTGTCAGTCGTGGCCAGCAGGAACAGGAAGCGGCCCACGGGGGTATCTTCAAACTCGCCCGGCAGGCCAGCGGCGAAATCGCCCAGGTCGTTACCAGCAGTGAAGCAGTCTTCGCTACCCGTATAAAGGATGCAACGAATATCGCTGTCGCCCTGGGCCTGCTCAATGGCATCGCCGAGGGCGGTGTACATATCGTGGGTGAGGGCGTTCTTGCGGTCCGGGCGGTTAATGCGGACGGTAAGAATGTGATTGTTCTTTTCGGTGAGGACGAGGTCGGTCACGGTGTCTCCTGCGATGACATAATCGAAGATAGCGACGATGTTACATTTTTTCGTGGCTGTTTAGCCAAGGTTCCCGTGAAATACCTTCGCCCTCTGTCGGATCCCTCGTTTTCGGATTTTCTGGTAAACTTCGCGCTCCTGATTTTACAACCCCGATCTAAAAACCAGACCTGATGAGACGCCTATGACCACCGTAATCCGCCAGGACGACCTGATTGAGAGCGTAGCGGACGCGCTGCAGTTCATTTCCTACTACCACCCGAAAGATTTTATTCAGGCAGTGTACGAGGCCTATCAGAGGGAAGAATCCCAGGCGGCAAAGGATGCCATGGCGCAGATCCTGATCAACTCCCGCATGTGTGCCCAGGGTAAGCGGCCGATCTGCCAGGACACCGGTATTGTGACGGTCTTCGTGACCATCGGTATGAACGTGCAGTGGGACGCGGACATGGCGCTGGACGACATTATCAATGAAGGCGTTCGCCGCGCTTACACCCATGAGGACAACGTGCTGCGGGCGTCGGTGCTGGCAGACCCGGACGGCAAGCGGGCCAACACCAAGGACAACACTCCGGCGGTGATTCACTACAAGGTGGTACCGGGCAATACCGTGGACGTGCACGTGGCTGCCAAGGGCGGTGGTTCCGAAGCCAAGTCCAAGTTTGCCATGCTGAACCCGTCGGACTCGGTGGTGGACTGGGTGCTGAAAATGGTTCCGCAGATGGGCGCCGGCTGGTGCCCGCCGGGCATGCTGGGTATCGGTATTGGCGGTACCGCCGAAAAAGCGATGGAACTGGCCAAGGAATCCCTGCTGGACCCGATTGATATTCACGATCTGCAGGCCCGTGGCGCGTCCAACCGCTCCGAAGAGCTGCGCCTGGAACTGTTCGAGAAGGTCAACGAACTGGGCATTGGCGCCCAGGGCCTGGGCGGCCTGACCACGGTTCTGGACGTGAAGGTGAAGGATTATCCAACCCACGCGGCCAACAAACCGGTGGCGATTATTCCCAACTGTGCCGCTACCCGCCACGCCCACTTTGTGCTGGACGGCTCCGGCCCCTCACTGCAGACACCGCCGAGCCTGGAAGACTGGCCGGAAATTACTTGGGAAGTGGGCGACAGCGTTCGCCGCGTGAATCTGGACACGGTCACCCCGGAAGACGTGAAGGACTGGAAACCGGGCGAAACCGTGCTGCTCTCCGGCAAGATGCTGACCGGCCGCGACGCCGCCCACAAGAAGATGGTGGACATGATCGAGCGTGGCGAAGAACTGCCAGTGGACCTGAAAGGTCGCTTCATCTATTACGTGGGCCCGGTGGACCCGGTGCGTGAAGAAGTGGTTGGCCCCGCCGGCCCCACCACCGCCACCCGCATGGACAAGTTCACCCGCACCATGCTGGAGAAAACCGGCCTCACCGGCATGATCGGCAAGGCCGAGCGTGGCCAGGTGGCTATCGATGCCATTCGCGAGTTCGGCGCTGTCTACCTGATGGCCGTGGGTGGCTCTGCCTACCTGGTGTCAAAGGCCATCAAACACGCGGAAGTCGTGGCCTTCCCGGAACTGGGTATGGAAGCCATCTACGAGTTCGAAGTGGAAGACATGCCGGTCACAGTGGCGGTGGACTCCAAAGGCTCCTCCGTCCACCAGACCGGTCCCGCCGAATGGCACGACAAGATCATCGCCGCCAAGGCGGTCTGAGGCAGTTGGCCTGTACTACGATGAACAACTGATGTTCAGGTGCTTCCCCCAGTCCGGGGGAAGTGCCGCGTACTCCTCGAGCTCCGGCTGTTCATCGAACGGCTTTTTCAGCACCTTCAGCAATTCCTTCATCGGCGTGTAGTCGCCGCTTTGTGCTTCCAGGATCACCTGCTGCGCCAGGTAGTTTCTGAGGATGTACTTCGGGTTCACCTTGCGCATCTGGTATTCCCGCTCGTCGTGGGCGCGGGTTTCCGACTGCAGCCGCTGCTCGTAACGTTCCAGCCACTCGTCTGCCACACTGCGATCCACGAACAGGTCCCGGATCGGCGCAGAACCCTTCGATGTCAGATTGGACAGCCCGCGGAAGAACAGGGTGTAGTCCACATGGTGCTCGTGGAGCATGCTGAAGGTATCCATGATCAGGCTCAGATCAGATTCATCCTCCAGGACAAGCCCCAGCTTGTCCCGCATGTTCTGCAGGAAACGCTCGTTGTAGGCCACCTCATAACGACGTAGCCCCCGCCGCACGTCGTCCTCGTTCATCACCGGAAGCAACGCATTGGCCAGGTACTGGCAGTTCACAAACCCGGTGTTGGGCTGGCGATTGTAGGCGTAACGGCCCCCCTGATCGGTATGGTTGCTGATATAACCCGCGTCAAAATCATCGAGAAAGGCATAGGGGCCATAGTCAAAGGTATCGCCGATGATCGACATGTTGTCGCTGTTCATCACCCCATGGCAGAACCCTACCGCCTGCCAGTCCGCGATCATCCGCCCTGTGCGCTCGACCACCTCCACAAACCAGCGCTGGTAACGTTCGTCTTCCGGCAGATCAATCAGGTGAGGGAAGTGCAAGGCAATCACATGCTCTATCAGGGTTCTCAGGGCTTCCTCGCCCTCATGATGGGCCGCAAACTCAAAATGCCCGAACCGTATGTGAGTCTCCGCCACCCGCATCAGCGCCGCCGCCGTCTCAATCGACTCCCGCCGCACCGGGTCCTTGGCACTCACCATAAACAACGCCCGCGTGGTCCGGATCCCCAGTGCTGCCATCGCCTCACTGCACAAATACTCCCGAATGGTCGACCGCAGCACCGCCTTGCCATCCCCGAACCGGGAATAGGGCGTCATCCCCGACCCTTTCAAATGCCAGTCCCAACGCCGTCCGTCCGGACCAACCGTCTCCCACAACAACAATCCACGGCCATCCCCCAGTTCCGGGTTATACATCCCGAACTGATGCCCCGTGTACTTCATCGCCACCGGATCCATCCCCTCCAGCAGTTCCGCTCCGGCTCCTACACCGGTCCACTCCTCCGGATTCTCCGAATAGAACCCCATCTCCCGCGCCAGATCATGGTTGAAACACACCATCCGCGCGTCCTTCAACGGCGTTGGCTGCACCCGGGTGTAAAAACTGTCCGGTAGCTCAAGGTAGCGATGTTCGACTTTAAAACCGTTGCTGCTCATAAGGGA
>CAZFPG010000011.1:0-21387 GCA_964521055.1 uncultured Marinobacter sp. | reverse complement strand
AATCTCGGTCAGTCGCTGGAGTTTCGCAGCGGCCTGGAGGTTTCACGCCAGTTCAACCAGGGGTACCGGCTGGGCGTTGCATTATTCCATTTATCGAATGGTGGGCTATCCGACCAGAACCCGGGCACTGAGGAGGTTGTTCTTTCGTTCAGTATTCCCCTTGGTGACGGCTAGCCAGCCATACGTGAATCTGCGAACTGCGCCTCCCACAGATGCTTAGCGGGAATATGCGCCCTTTGACATTCTGATCTAGTCTGTTGGAACGCTCGGACATCCCGGCCGGGCACTCGTCGATTGTTCGCTAACCAGAGGTGGATGGATGACCGAAGTACGGCCTTCCCGATTGCAGAATTTTCCGGTTTCCTGGTTTGCTGTGATCATGGGGATGACGGGGTTCACCATTGCCTGGCATCACGCAGAAATCCTTCTGGCGCTGCCTGTTCAGCCCAGCCTTGTCTTGCTCGGCTCGACCATTATTGCGTTTGTCATACTGCTGGCACTTTATCTGGCCAAGATTCTGAGATACCCGAAGCAGGTTAAAGAGGAATTCTCGCATCCGATTACGCTCAATTTCTTCCCGACTGTTTCCATTGGCCTGATTCTTATGAGCATCGCCCTGCTGCCCTACAGTACTCCGGTTTCATTGGTCTGCTGGGCCGCTGGTGCGTTGATGCATCTCACCTTTACCCTTCACGTGCTGTCGGTGTGGCTGCACCAGACCCATTTTGAGGTCAGTCACGTAAACCCGGCCTGGTTTATCCCGGTTGTTGGTAACATTCTGGTGCCCATTGCCGGTGTGGAGCATGCGTCAACCGAGATTTCCTGGCTGCAGCTCACGGGCGATCTGAATGCCTTTGCCCGTATTCTGTATTACGTGGCCATATTCCTGACACTGATGTTGCTGACCCAGGTGAAGCGTTTCCTGAGGCTGGAGTTTTTCCTGTCTTCATGGGCCTATTCCTTCCCCATGGCCGCCATCACCATTGCCACATTCCTGATGTACGAGCAGCTTCAAATGCCGTTTTTCAAGGGCCTTGGGGTAGTGCTTCTGGTGTTGCTTACCCTGCTGATCTCGTTTCTGGTGTGGAAAACCGCCCGGGCGGTGCAATGCCGGGCAGTTGGGATTGAGGATTGAGGATTGAGGATTGAGGATTGAGGACAAGGATATGCCGCAGAACCCCAATGACGCTACCAACATGGAACAACTGCTGGAGCAGATACGCGAGTCTGCCACCGAATCCGGGCAGGTGTCGGTGAACGCAATTCTTAACAGTGTGGGACAGCGTTCATTCGGGCCGGTGGTGTTGCTGGCAGGGCTGATTACCCTCGCACCGTTGATAGGCGACATCCCGGGCGTGCCAACGATTCTCGGGATGGTGGTTGTACTGACCCTGGGGCAGCTGCTGTTCCGCAGACACTCCATCTGGTTGCCGTCGTGGATCGCGGTACGCTCAGTTCCCAGAGACAAACTGCTGAAGGGGCTGGACTGGCTGCAAAAGCCTGCACGATTTCTGGACCGGTGGACGGGCCCACGTATGGTCTTTCTGGTGGAGGGGCCGGGGCTTTATGTCATGGCCCTTATCTGCATGGCGGTTGCCCTGGCAATGCCGCTGATGGAGGTCGTGCCATTCAGCGCCAATGGCGCAGGCGCAGCGTTGATGGCGTTCGGGCTGGCAATAGTGGCGCGGGACGGGGTGCTGGCCATTCTGGCGACATCATTAACGCTGGTGACCGGGTGGATTGTGGTCACCAGCCTGATGGGTTGATCCGTCGGCTATTGTCCGCTGCGCTCCAGGTCTTCGAAAAAAGCCTTGGTGCGCTCGCTGATTTCGTCCAGTTTGGCGTCCCACTCCTTCCGGTAACTCTGGAAGGCACTCTCGCTCAACCCGGAAAATCGCTCTTTTGCCCTGGCAAGAACGCGGGAGCTGTCTGCAAAGGCATCGAAACCCGGTTCATCCAGCCTGTCGCGGCTTCGGCTGAGCTCTGCAGAGGTTTGCTGCAAGTTACTGCGGTCTTCCTCCGGCAGCTGCTGATTGTCTTCCAGCGCCTCTTCAATGGATCTCTCGAGCTCTCCCATAAACTTTTGCAATGCCCGGCCGTAATCGTCGATGGCCTGCTCTGCCCGGCGGCGGGTCTCGTCAGAATGGGCTTCAAACTCACGGGCCATGGCTTCAAGCTGGAGGGCCAGGTCGTCGGATGAGCGGCTGAAGGTCGCCGATAAGCGTTCGCCCAGCCTGTTGATCTCTCCCACCAGGCTGTCAAAGGGCGATGGGTTCATGATGGCCTCACCGGTGCGATCATAATCCACCAGCCAGTCGCCATTCAGCTCTACAAGATAGGTTTTGACTTCACGACGCTCGCCGGAGGCTCCGTCCTCAGAGGGCAAGCGGGTCACGATTGTGGCTTCGCGGTCTTCGATAATTACCCGGCCAAAATCGGGCACGGTATCAAACCATTCGCGGGCATAACTGTCGAAGGCGGAAGGATCGGCCAGGGTCGACAGCTCCACCACCGCATCCGCATCGCTCTCGGCCATGGCCTGCCAGAACTCGGCGGCCACTTCCTGGGGCGTTTCCGGTTTACTGCATCCGGCGGCTACCACTACTACCAGAGACAGAAACGCTATCCTGAACCACGTGTACATCATCCACCCACCCTCAAACTGATGCCAAACCAGGGCAAATGATACTACAGGGACTACAGGTTACAGGTGAGTTTTACCAATTCTTCATCAAATACGCGGCGGTTTTCACTGTAGTCCACCGGCACCTCGATCAGGTGCACGCCGCCCGCGGTCAGGGCGTGTTTCAGCGTGGGCTGAAGATCTTCGGTGCGGGTTATGCAGTGGCCGGTGGCGCCGTAGGCATCCGCGTACTTCACGAAATCCGGGTTGTTGTAATCGAGCCCGAAATTCTCGAAGCCCTCCTGGGCCTGTTTCCACTTGATCATGCCGTAGGCATTGTCATTGATAACCATAACAACCAGGTTGAGCTTCAACCGCACAGCGGTTTCCAGTTCCTGGCTGTTCATCATGAAGCCACCGTCGCCACACACCGCCATCACATTCAGATGTGGATAGAGCATGGCGGCCATCATGGCACTTGGCAGGCCGGCGCCCATGGATGCCAGGGCGTTGTCCAGCAACACGGTGTTGTTGTCGTAGGCCGGGTAATTGCGGGCAAACCAGAGTTTGTACATGCCGTTGTCCAGGGCGATGATGCCATCTTCCGGCATTACCTGGCGCACGTCATGGACAATTCGCTGGGGGATGATAGGGAACCGTCCATCATCAACCTTTTCCGCCAGATGGCGGTCCACCGCCGCCTTCACTTCCATAAAGCGGCTGAAATCATGGGAGGAACACTGGCCACAGCGTTCTGCCAGATATTCCACGCTGTTGGCGATATCTCCCACCACCTCATGCTGCGGGAAATACACCGGGTCCACATCCGCGCCGCTGAAGTTCACGTGAATGACCTGCTTGCCCCCGGGTTTCATGAAGAACGGCGGCTTCTCAACCACGTCGTGCCCAACATTGATCACCAGGTCGGCATGGTCGATGGCGCAGTGTACAAAGTCGCCGGCAGACAGTGCGGCGTTCCCCAGGTAGCGGGGATGGCGTTCGTCCACTACGCCCTTGCCCATCTGGGTGGTGAAAAACGGGATGCCGGTTACATTCACCAGATGAATCAGGGCCTGGGACACCCGCTTCCGGTTGGCACCGGCGCCGATCATGATCAGTGGGTGGCTGGCCTTTTTGATCATGTCGCAGGCGGTATCCAGGCTTTTGACGCTGGCCGAGGGCCGGCGGGCATCACTGGACTGGAAAATATGAGTGTCGGAGTCAGTCACTTCCGCGGCGATATCCTCCGGCAATTCCAGGTGAACCGCGCCGGGGCGCTCTTCCGAGGCCAGACGGAAGGCCTCCCGCACCTTGGCGGGAATGGTGTTGGCGTTGCTGATCTGGCGGGTGTACTTGGTCAGCGGGCGCATCAGATCCACCACGTCCAGAATCTGGAACAGTCCCTGCTTTGACGACTTGATGGGCTTCTGCCCGGAAATCATCATCATGGGCATACCACCAAGCTGGGCGTAGGCGGCGGCGGTAACCAGGTTGGTGGCACCAGGACCGAGTGTGGACAGGCAGACACCCACGCGGCCGGTCAGCCGCCCATAGGTGGCCGCCATAAAGCCTGCCGCCTGCTCATGGCGATTGAGGACCAGCTCTATGCTGGATTCACGCAGGGCCTCCAGAAGGTCCAGGTTTTCCTCACCCGGCACCGCGAAAATATACCGAACACCTTCGTTTTCCAGGGCACGAACAAACAGTTCGGCACCGTTCCGGCGGTTGTTGGCATTTGCGGTCATGCTCTCTCCTGTCTATGGCTTGATCAACAGTGTCTATGCATCCCGCGGAGGCTCTGCCTGCAACGCTTCAGCCGGCAGCCGATCCCGGCCCCAACTGCGGTGCACCCGGTTTATTACCCGTTCCAGCTCATCTTCGCCAACTTCCGCAGGCTCCCCCCTCTCAAGGGGATCAAAATGGAAAATGTACAGCCGTGATGCGAACTGTTCAAAGGGCAGTGATGCCTCACCAAACCGCTCGCCCTTACCGGCGGTACTGACCACCACCTCGTCGCCCCAGTTCTGGCCACTGTCGTTGTTGGGGTTGAAGAAATACACACGCATGACGTCGTCCGGATCAACGGTCACACGGAGTACGGTGATGGCATGCCAGCCGATGAACCGCGCTGCACTGTCGGTGATCGCTACGCCCGCGGGCTGGGGGTGGATCAATGGCTGGTTGCCGTTGTAGTAGGGGTGGTAGCTGGCGTAGAAGTGCCGCAGGAAGGTTTCCAGGTCATCAAGCTGCCCGGTTGCCACATCGACATTGATACGGAACCCCCGCCCGGCCGACCAGCCGTGGAATTCCGGGTTCACCCACTGGTGCGGGTCACCCGGGCGGCCAATGCACATACGGCCCATTTCGGCGTAAATCCGGTCCAGGTGTGGCACCACTACCAGTGACACCGGGTCCAGGTCCAGGGTCACCTCCGAGGCAACACCGCCCCGGCTGGCTGCCGAGGACACCGGCTGGCCTTCAAAGTGCATGATGATCTCGTTATCCCGTGCAGCCCAGGCGACCATCTGCAGCAGATAGTCGGGATCGTTATAGGCCCACATGGATAGTGCCCGCGCCGACTGGCAGGTCGGGTTGTTGCCCTGCCCCACACCAAGGGGCTGACCCAGCATGTTCAGCACTCCCTGTATCAGCCAGGCTTTGGGCTGTGGCTGATAGCCATACGCCAGCTGAATACGTTCACGGGCCTCGGCGCAGATCGAAAGACGGGCCTGCCGCCAGAGCGCGGGCGCCACCGGTGGCTGGTAGAGAATACCCCGTTCCAGCAACAGCGCCAGGCCGTAGAGGCTCTGGGCGGTTTCCGGATATACGCCCTCGTTCACCAGTTCGTGAACCAGATCCTTGTAGCACAGCAGGCAGTCCCGGCCGGTGCTGGACAGGCCAAGGGCATCGCTCAGTATCGAGTCCTGTTTTTCCAGGATGTAACGCACGAACGCTGCGTGATACGGCGATACCAGGCCGGTGTCGTGCATGGAGCGGGCAAACCCGGTGGCCTCACTCTGCAGGGCCCCTGAGTCCATGGACTGCAGACGCTCCTCGTAAACCGGAATACCGGGATCTTCCCGGCAGGCCTGAGTTGGCCCGTACAGGCTTGAGATCAGGCGCTCGGCGCCCTGGCCGGCGCCACCGAGGTCAACATTGGGATCCACCCTGCACAGTGCGATCTGGGTAATCATCTGCCGCACGCTGGTCACCTGGATTGGCCGCTGCTGCAGAATGCGCCATATTTCTTCGATCAGCTTGTCAATGACATGCTCGTAGCCGATCTGCGCAGCGATATGCTGCACCACTGCACGGCTGATCAGCGCCAGTTTGCCCTGCTCCCGTTCGGCCTCGCCGGATTCGCCAAACAGCATGTTCAGGTTAATGGCCAGCACCTGGGTCAGGTAATGGTGCGCCTGCTCCGCCGAGACCGACTCATGCAGGTAGTCACCATGGGCCACCGCCAGCAGGCGCAGCTCGCTCATGGCTTCGATGATGACCGTATCGGCCTGGGGACTTTGCAGGGAGAAGGTTGTCAGTGAGGGCAGAAGAATGGAGGGGTCTGCCCAGTCTGTTCCCCAAAACACGCCGGCTTTCTCAAGCCTCTCCGCGCGCTCCTGAATCGCGAGGCAGCCCCCCGGCTGAAGCAGCACCCGGCGCACGATGTCGAATACGCGGGGCAGCTTGCCGGCTTTGGCGAAACTACGGCTCTCATCCAGAGCCGTGATCGCATCGTCCAGCCGTTGCACCAGTTTTTCGACGTTTACGGCAGGCGCCGGGCTTCCGGCATCGGAATTGCTCAAACTGTCTTCCTCAGGGTCTGAACCAGACCCATTATTGTTAATTCCTTGCGGAATTATACATAGAAATCCAGTTCTTCCTGATGTTTCAGTAAATCCCTCATCACATAGGGGTCTTCACCGAAGAAATAGATCAGCCCCCAATGGGTGCCGAACGCGGTACGTTTGGTGACCGTCTCTTCCAACGGTGGGGTCAGTTCGTGAGATTCAAAGTACTCGTGATTCTCGGTTTCTTCGGGCATTTCCAGCTGGCTGACCACCCGGCGACGCGGATAGACACCGAAGCAACCGGCGTAACCCCTGGCATCCACCACCTCTTTCGGGAAGAAGGCTTTGACTTCTTCTGCGGTGGTTTTCGGATCAAATGTCATGATCAAGGCCTGATAGGCGTTGAAGCCATAGGCACGCTCAAGCAGCTCGAACACCTTGAAACCGGGCGGCCGATAGGCCACTTCGCCAAAGTACATGGTGCTGTCGCTGGTCACGAAGTACTCGGGATGGATAAACCCGAACTCGATATCGAAGGTCTTGATCAGTTTCTCGATCTCACGGGTAATCTGCTCACGATACTTTTCCAGGTCCGGGGTGGCCGGCACGAATACCGAGTAGCCCAGGGTGACGTATTCCGAGATATTCAGGAAAGCCACCTTGCCGTTATGAATCCAGGCCTCAACCGCGAATTCCCAGCCGTCCAGGTGGGATTCCATCAACACAGGAAACTCTTCCTCGGGGATGGTATCAACTTCGTCCGGGGTGCGGATAACCCGGTGGCCAAGACAACCGGCCTTGTCAAAGGCCTTCAGGTGGATCGGGTCATTGGGGTCACCATCCAGCTTGAGCAGGGTCTGGTTAACACGCTTGAGGAAGCGGATAACGTCGTCCCTGTCATGGGCTTCTTCAAAGATACCGACACGAATGCCGCCTAACTGGGCGCGGCGCTTCATCAGTGCCTTGTCCCGCAACAACATGGACTGGCCAAACAGCTTCGGCTGGTCCATCAATACCGAGTTGATGGCGCCGGCCCACTCCACGGTTTCCTCGAACAGCGGAATGGCCACATTGACTCCCATCTCTTTGAGGGTCTGGGCAATCTCGACAGAACGGTCGTTCAGGCGTTCGAAGTTCCAGGGAACATAGGGAATATCGTGTTCTTTGCAGTAGGTCTCTGCCCAATCGGGGGCAACTACCACGTAACGGCGGTCGAACTTGTCCGCGGCTTCCACCGCATTCAGACTCCAGCCCAGGAGTGCGACATAACCTTTATCGGGATCGAACTTGTGCTCGCTCATATGCGGTCTCCTTCGGGATGTTTATTTATAACCTAACGCGTCGGTTACAAATCGCAACCGAGCCCGGCGCCTGAAAGGCAAAAAGCGCTGGCAACGCCGGCGATTAAGCCAGTGTTGCCAGCGCTTTCGCCGCCCTTAGATCGTTTGAGAATATCACCGCAATTTCAGGGTAGAGAGGGTCCGTTCCCGCACTTTATTGAGTAATTGCTCATCATCCACAAGTGATTGCCCGTAGGACGGCACCATGACTTTCATGCGTTCCTGCCATTCCGGGGCCTTGATACGTTCCGGGAAGCAGCGTTCGATCACATCGATCATGGCATGGGCTGCCGTCGAGGCTCCCGGCGAGGCTCCCAGGAGGGCCGCCAGAGTGCCGTCTTTCGCTGCCACAATCTCGGTGCCGAATTCCAGCTTGCCGCCGCCATCCGATGACTTCTTGATGATCTGGACGCGCTGCCCGGCTTCCTGCAGGCGCCAGTCTTCTTCCCGGGCGTCCGGGAAATAGTTGCGCAGGGACGCCACACGATCGCTGTGGGACTGGAATACTTCGCCGATCAGGTAACGGGTCAGGTCCATGTTGGTCCTGCTTACAGACAGCATGGGACGGAGGTTGGTGGGGCTGACTGATCCGAACAGGTCGAATACCGAGCCCTTCTTCAGAAAGCGCGTGGTGAAGCCGGCAAACGGGCCGAACAGCAGGGCCGGCTCGCCATTGATGATGCGGGTATCCAGATGCGGTACCGACATCGGAGGCGCACCAATGGGTGCCTTGCCATAAACCTTGGAATTGTGTTGCTTAACGATTTCCGGCTTCTGGCAGACCAGCCACTGGCCACTGACCGGAAAACCACCATAACCCTTGGACTCATCGATGTCGGACTTCTGCAACATCGGCAGCGCACCACCGCCGGCACCCAGGAACACGAAACCCGCCTCGAGCTTGGTCAGCTCGCCGGTTTTCTGGTTCTTTACCCGAACTTTCCAGCGCCCGTTATCGCGCTTGGCAAGGTAATGCACCGGGCTGCTCAGCATCAGCTCAAAGTTCGGTGTGGACTCCAGGAACTTCACCATGCTGCGGGTCAGGGAGCCAAAATCCACATCCGATCCGTGCTTGATTCGCGTGGCGGCTACCCGTTGCATCGGGTCCCGGTTATTGACCACCAGCGGCATCCACTCCTCCAGATCCCGCGGCGATTCGGTGTATTCCATCTCGCGGAACAGGTGGTGGGCGCTGAGCTTCTGGTAACGGCGATTGAGGAATTTCACACCGTCCTCGCCCCAGACAAAACTCTGGTGCGGCGTGCGGTTGATGAAGGTTTTTGGCTCCGGCAGGATGCCCTGCTCCACCAGATGGGACCAGAATTGCAGCGAGACTTCGAAGGAGGCGTTGATCTTCAGCGCACGCTCGATGCTGACATCACCGTCTTCGGTTTCCGGCGTGTAATTGAGTTCGCAGTAGCCGGCGTGCCCGGTACCTGCGTTGTTCCATCCGTCGGTGCTTTCATGGGCCACGTGATCAAGACGCTCCACCATGACGATGTCCAGGGAAGGATCCAGTTGCCTGAGCATCATGCCGAGGGTAGCGCTCATGACGCCACCGCCGACCAGCACTACATCTGCCTGTCTAACGGCCATTGGTTATCACCCTAGCTAGTTTAAAGCCTGTAGCCCGTCCACGATCAGCAGAAGGGCTGTTGAAGTTGTGGCGCGATTATCCCGTTTTCTGACCGGATAACAAATTGCGATTATCAATTGATGTGTAGCCAGCCCACTCCCGGGGATGGTGCGCCGGCGTGCCTGGCAGAGGCCAAGGTTCTGATTTTATTTACGAACAGTGGCCGCGAGTGGGTCAAAGGTTTAAAATGCGCCCGCCGGGCGTTCTTACGTTTATTCTCACGCCTGCGGTCGAGGATATCACCGCCACTTTAGTCTCATACCATGTGGCTTTCACCATCAGGTCTTCTTTATGTTACTGGCATTTGCAGCAATCATCGCCGGTCTTGTTCTTCTTGTGTGGAGCGCTGACCGGTTCATTGAAGGTGCGGCCGCAACCGCCAAGCACCTGGGCATGCCCTCCCTGCTGATTGGCATGGTGATCATTGGGTTTGGCACTTCTGCACCAGAACTGGCCGTGTCTGCCATGGCCGCACTGGATGGCAATCCGGGACTGGCCCTGGGCAACGCCTATGGCTCGAACATCACCAATATTGCCGTGATTGTTGGCCTTACTGCCGTGATCGCGCCAATTGCCGTGCACTCCCAGGTTATACGCAAAGAACTGCCGCTGCTGCTGGTACTGACCGCCATTGCGGGCTACCAGCTGATCGATGGCGAGCTGACCCGGCTGGACGGCTGGGTTCTGTTGTCTGTATTTGGCGTGGTGATGGGCTGTTCTATCTACCAGGGCATGAGTGGCAAGGGTGACACATTGATTGGCGAAACCGATGCCGAGCTGATGGCCCACCCCATGCCACTGAAGATAGCGCTGATGTGGCTGGCCATTGGCCTGGTCCTGTTGCTAGTGAGTTCACGCATGCTGGTATGGGGAGCGGTCTACATCGCCCAGAGCCTCGGCGTCAGCGACCTGATTATCGGCCTGACAATCGTTGCCATCGGCACGTCGCTACCAGAGCTGGCATCGGCGCTGGCAGCAGTGAAGAAAAACGAACACGACCTGATCCTTGGCAACATTCTCGGCTCGGGTATATTCAACACCCTGGCCGTGGTTGGCCTGGCGGCAACGATCGAGCCCATGACCGTGGATATGGAAGTGCTCTACCGGGACTGGACCCTGATGGCCGCCCTGACCGTCGGCCTGCTGGTGATGAGCTTTGGCGTAATGGGTAAATCCCGCACCATTGGCCGGCCCGATGGCGTGATCCTGCTGCTGGTGTACATTGGCTACGCCAGCTATCTGGTATCCACCGTGGTCGGCTGACCGTAATGGTCAGCCCTGATTTTCCCGGAACACCATGGCCACGGAATTCAGGCAGTAGCGTTGCCCTGTCGGCGGCGGGCCATCGGGAAACACGTGCCCAAGGTGGCTGTCACAGCGGGGGCAGCGAATTTCCGTGCGGGTCATGCCCATGCTGCTGTCTTCCAGGTAGCGGATGTGGTCGGTATCGAAGGGCTGGAAGAAACTGGGCCAGCCAGTACCTGAATCGAACTTCGAATCCGAGCTGAACAGTGGCAGTTCGCACAGCCGGCAGTAGTAGACGCCGGGGTTTTTGTTATCCAGCAAAGTGCCGCAGAACGGCCGTTCGGTGCCATGGTCCAGCAACACACGGCGCTCCTCATCGGTCAGCCCGGCGGCCTTTTGTTCAATCTGTTCCGGGGTCAGTGGTGTCAGGTCGTAACCTGCTGCAGAAACGCTCATAGCAGTCTCCTCAGGCAATATCATTGCCGGTGTAGCCGGGCTTGAGCCGGTCACCGAATGTGTCCACAAGCTTTTCCATCTTTGGTGCTGCAACAGCCATGATATAGGGCTGGTAAGGATTCCGGGCAGCAAAGTTCTGGTGGTAATCCTCCGCGGGATAGAAAGCATCCAGTGGCTCAAGGGTGGTCACCACCGGGGCATCGTAGATGCCAACCGCATCCAGCTGACGGATGTAGGCTTCGGCCACCCGTTTCTGGTCCTCGTTTTCGTAAAAGATCGCGGAGCGGTACTGGGTCCCACGGTCATTACCCTGCCGGTTGAGCTGGGTCGGATCGTGAGCCACCGAGAAAAACACTTTCAGAATGTCCCCGAAGCTGACTGTTTGTGGATCATACCTGACACCGACCACTTCGGCATGACCGGTCTGGCCGCTGCATACCGCTTCATAGTTCGCGGTATCCACACTGCCCCCTGCATAGCCGGACTCGACGCCAGTGATACCGTTCACCGCCAGGAAAACCGCCTCGACACACCAGAAGCAGCCGCCCGCCAGCACAACTCTTTGCTCATGGTCACTGCCCGCGGGCAGATCGGTTTCCGGGTCCGGAAAGCGGCTTTTGGGTACATTCAGGCCTGGAATATTGCAGGATGTCGACATATCAGCTTCTGCCTCAGAATCATTGCCATTGGTACACGTACTCTCACCACCAAGTGTGGCCTTAGTCATCCGGTTTAGCTACCCCTGCTACCGTGTTCAGAACAGCAGCAGTCCTGCCAGAGCACTTCCGGGTGCGAGGATCCACACAGGTATCCGCCATATCGCCAGGCCAACCCAGGCCAGCAGTACAAATGCGAGTGCACCGGAACTATCTACGGCAGACGTCCACAGCGGATCATAAAGGGCCGCCAGCAACAGCCCGACAACCCCTGCATTTACCCCCGCAAGTGCTGCCCGGGCAAGGTCATGGCTGCGAATGTACGACCACAGTGGAAGCCCGGCAAACACCAGCAGGGTCCCTGGCAGAAAGACGGCAACCACGGCCACTGCGGCACCGGCCCAGCCATTCTCTATACCACCGAGAAACGCAGAGAAGGAAAACAGCGGCCCTGGCATTGCCTGGGCAACTCCGTACCCCGCCAGGAAGGTATCCGCCGGCATAGCGCCGGATGCCACAAAGCCCTCCTGCAACCAGGGCAATACCACGTGCCCACCGCCGAATACCAGGGCGCCGGCACGATAGAGCTCGGCCCAGATCCAGCCCAGGGAGCCCGAAGCAATGGGAAGGAATGCCAGCACCAGGAGCACAACAAACGCCGCAAAAAAGGCCATGGGGCGACGGGTCTGCACGGGTATCGTCAATGCGTCAGAAGACTGCTCCGGCCGGAGTTTCAACGCCGCACCCACAATACCGGCAACAAGCAGGGCCAGAATCTGCATCCAGGTGGCGCCCACGGTCAGCAACAATACCGCCACCAGTACGGCAATCGATAGCCGCGGACTGTCCGGGCACAGGCTGCGGCCCATCTGCCACACTGCCTGGGCAACCACCGCCACCACAAACAGTTTAAGGCCAGTAACCCAGCCACCCGCGCCCGCCTCCGGCCACAACCCCAGCCCGAGCGCAAACAGCGTCATCAGCATTGCCGATGGCAGAGTGAACCCCAGCCAGGCCGCTGCGGCGCCACTGTATCCCCTTTGCAGGAACCCAAGCGTCAACCCCACCTGACTGGAAGCCGGTCCCGGCAGCAACTGACACAACGCCACCACCTCGCCATAGGCCGAATCCGACAACCACCGCCGACGTTTTACAAACTCTTCATGGAAAAACCCCAGGTGTGCTGCCGGGCCACCAAACGAGGTAAGGCCAAGGCGCAGAAACAAAAGGAAAATATGCCAGGCAGGTAACGCGCCGGCATAGATATCCCTGGAACAGGTATCCTTGGGCATGGAACTCTCTGTCTGTAACAGCGTGGATTAAGAAGAATGAACATTATGACTTCCCTGTTGCATCACTCCCAGACCCATCCATAATGAAGGGGCGTGTTGACCGGATCGTGACAGGAAACGTTCACAACAACCAACAGGATCAGCAATGACTGCCCGGGCTCATACACCAGAAAATCAGGATGAACTGCTGGAGTATCGCCTAAGCCTCCGGCTTGGTCCGGTCCATGCGCGACAGCGCCTGGGCATTGAACAGGAGGCGGAGTCAAAGGTTTTCGGGCCGGACCGGCGCTCGTTCCACCTTGAAAATATCACTTCCGCGCCGCGGTTTATCAGTACCTGCCTGAAACTGGCAGGGCTGTTCCGGCGGGGCCAGGCCAACAGCCGCCGCCTGGATACTGTTCACAACCAGTTTCACATCACTGGCCTGCCAGCCGCCTTCGAAGGATACCGTATCCTGCAACTGACCGACCTCCATGTGGACATGGACGAAGCCAACCTGCAGGCAGTTATCAACCGTATTGAACCTCTCGAGTACGATCTGTGTGTGCTGACCGGCGACTATCGCCGCCTGACCTGGGGACCGATTGAAAATGCCATGGAAGGCATGGCAAGGCTGCGGCACGCCATCCAGGGCCAGGCTTATGCGGTATTGGGTAACCATGACAGTGTGCGCATGGTGCCGGGCCTTGAAGACCTGGGATACCACCTGCTGATGAACGAGCACGTGATACTTCAGAGGGGCGACGACAAACTGTACCTGGCAGGCGTGGATGATGCCCATTTCTACAAGGTTCACAACCTGCACCGGGCCGGTGACGAGATACCACCGGGCGGCATCAGCATATTGCTCAGCCACACTCCGGAGATATGGCGGGAAGCTTCCCATGCCGGCTACGACATTTTCCTGTGCGGCCACACCCACGGCGGGCAGATATGCCTGCCCGGCGGCGTTCCCGTCACCCTGGATTCCGACTGCCCGCGGGAGCTGGGCCGCGGGTACTGGCGCCGCAATGGCATGCAGGGCTATACCTCTCCCGGAACCGGTACCTCGGTGGTGAATGTGCGCCTGAACTGCCCGCCCGAGGTAACACTTCATACACTAACGGGCGGGCCAGGTTAACGCGCCCGGTTCAATGGGGCTGGTGACGAATGCCCAGCCGGAACAGCAGCGGCGACAGCAGTATATTTGAAACGGTAAACAGCGCTACAACACCTACGACGACAACCCAGCTCAACTCCAGCCAGTACCACGCCAGCAGCATCGGCAGCAACGCCTCGGGAATCTGGTCCAGCCCGATAGCCCGGGCACTGGAGACCAGCCCGGCGCGACGCTTGATGAAGCTGCTGATCATGTCTCCGAACAACCCCAGCAAACCGAACAGCAGCCCGAACAGCAACTCTACCCCGCTTATCACCGCAAACAGGCCGCACGCCAGCGTACCGCAGACGACACCTCGCCAGGTCTTGCTGTTACCAAGCAGCGGCCGCCCATCCCACCACAGCCTGCCGCCGTCAACCGGGGCAGACCAGTGCCGGCCGAACATCCGGGCGGCCACCACCGGTGCGCCGTTTGCCAGCACCAGCATCACGAAGAGCTCGATAGATATCAGCAAACTGCCCAGCCTCCGTCAGGTGTCGCCCTGTGGACGATTCATTGTCAGGTTACACCGCCCTTGGTCAGTTTCAACGGATCCATCAATGCTTCCAGCCGATCCCGATCAAGACCACTGCGCTCTTCCGCCACATCAATGACCGGCCTTCCGGTCTGGTAGGCCTCCTTGGCAATGTCCGACGCCAGGCTATAACCGATCTCGGGATTCAGGGCGGTGACCAGTACCGGGTTTTTGCCCACGGCGGCGTCCAGATGCTCGGCGTTCACCGTAAAATCGCGAATGGCCTTATCGCCGAGTATGGTGGACGCATTGGTCAGAAGTTCGATCATATCCAGCAGATTGGCCCCTACCAGAGGCAGCATTACGTTCAACTGGAAGTTTCCGGACTGCCCGGCAATGGCAATGCTGCTGTCCAGGCCCATGACCTGGGCGCCCACCATGGCCACGGACTCCGGGATCACTGGGTTTACCTTGCCCGGCATGATGCTGCTGCCCGGCTGCAATGCCGGCAGGCTGATCTCAGCCAGGCCATGAATGGGGCCGCTGTTCATCCAGCGAAGATCGTTGGCAATCTTGGTGAGCACAATGGCCAGGCCACGCAGCTGGGATGACAGGGCCACTGGTGCGTCAATGGCGCTCTGACCCACGAATTTATGTTCCAGCGAGTCGAAATGGTAGCCGGTATTGGACTTGAGGAATTTGGCGAACTGCCCCGGGAACTCATGCAGCGCGTTCACGCCAGTGCCGACCGCGGTTCCACCCTGGGGAACCATGAGCAGATCGTCGGCCGCGGAGGCCAGTCTCTTCTCCATGGCCAGCAACTGTTCCCGCCAGGTTCGTAACTCCTGGCCGAGGGTGACCGGCATGGCGTCCATCAAATGGGTGCGGCCGGTTTTAACCTGCTCCGAGAACAGCGCCTCGCGCTCATAGATTATGCCGCAGAGGTGCGTTAATGCGGGTATCAGGCGTTCATGGACACCGGTGACAGCGCTGACATGAATGGCCGTCGGAATCACATCGTTGGAGCTCTGGCTCATATTGACGTGATCATTGGGGTGGATTTCGACACCTTCCCGGGCAGCCAGTGCCGCGATCACCTCGTTTACGTTCATGTTGGTACTCGTGCCCGAACCGGTCTGGTAACGGTCAATGGGAAACTGATCAGCACACTCGCCGTTCAGTATGCGATTCCCCGCTGCCACGATGGCATCACGCACCTCGTTGTCCAGCAGTCCAAGGCTGGCATTGGCATCCGCAGCCGCCTGCTTTACCCGAACAACCGCAGCAATGAAGGCAGGCGGCATGGGCAGACCGCTGACCGGGAAATTTTCCACGGCTCTCTGGGTCTGGGCACCCCAGAGAGCATTCTCGGGAACACGGACTTCTCCCAGACTGTCTTTTTCTCTCCTGAATTGAGTCATGACATCCTCCTTGTTGGCCAGGCCCGGTCATTCATTGAGAGGGGACTTGAGCCGGACATGGTCGCAAATGCCGGTAACCTGATCAAAATTCACAATCAGGGTGTGGACCGTATTGGTGTATGTGTCGTGAAGGTGAAACTTGAAACGATGCTGTTTTTCTCCCTGCAGGTAGCCATCGTACTCCCGGACCAGTTCCCTTACGTCGCCGCCCTCGTCCCTGGACCAGGTGGCATTGAACGGCCCCAGTATGGCGCCCCCGGAAAGGCAGACAGTCACTTCGTGATTGGTAAGGGCATTTTCGGGCACGGACATAGCACTCTCTCCTGACAAAACAATCATTGACAGAATAGAGTGTAGACCGTCATTCAGGATCTGAGTTCAGAGAGGCCGCAAGACTGGTTACCAGAGCCCTCAGGCGGTTGGGTTTGACCGGTTTGTTGAGAATGGGCAGGTACTGGGCACTGATCAGCCGGCGCGTTTCATCACTGCGGTCGGCGGTAATAACGGCGGCGGGGATATCCTGATTGAAGTGACGGCGAACCGCATGGATCGCCTCGCAGCCTGTCAGGTCCTCATCCAGGTGAAAATCCGCAAGAATGATGTCAGCGGCCTGACAGCGCTCCATTGCTGTGGCAGCGCTTCCTGCCGTCACCACCTGGCAACCCCAGCGTTCCAGCAACGCCCGCATGCTCTCCTGCACCGACTCTTCATTATCGATCACCAGAACACGCAGCCCCTCAACGGAGGAACCTGCCGGCACCGGCATTTCCCTGCTCCGTTGACCGGGGGGCGTTTGATCGACCGTATTCAGTGGGACGAGGACGCTGAAGCAGGAACCCTTGCCATAGACGGAATCCACCCGAACTTCACAGCCCAGCACCCTCGCCATCCGGTCTACAATCGCCAGCCCCAGGCCAACGCCCTGACGGCTGCCACCTTTCGGCAATATCTGGTGAAACTCGCGAAAGATATCCTCGAGCTTTTCCTTTTCGATGCCCACACCGGTGTCCCACACGCCAATTTCCAGGTTGGAACCGCGCTTGCGAGCCGCAAACAGCACACCACCCCTGGTGGTGTAACGGAAGGCGTTGCTCAGCAGGTTTCTGAGTATTCGCGTCAACATTCGCGGGTCTGTACGGACATGGCCGGCACCCGCCCGCAGGCGGAAGTTCAGTTCCGCATTCTCCGCCAGCAATTCGAACTCCTGGGCCAGCCCCCGCATCAGCTCGCCAATGTCGGTGTGGACATAATCAGGCTGCATGGCTTTCTGGTCCAGTTTGGAGATATCCAACAGGTCCGCCAGCAGGTCTTCGGCGCTTTCAAGGGAGCGCTGGACACGATGCACAAGGCGGCTCTCATCCGCAGGCAGGTTACTGTCCATCAGTGCGGAAACCAGCAGGCGGGCCGCATTCAGGGGCTGCAGCAGGTCATGACTGGCAGCCGCCAGGTACTTGTCCTTGCTTTCATTGGCCTGCCGCGCTGCATCCACGGCCACCACCAGTTCCCGCTCCACCTTCTCCCGCTGCTCGATCTGGTACCGCAGGACAACATTGGCATTCTGCAGCTCGTTGGTACGCTCCTCCACTCGGCGCTCCAGGTCGGCGTTGAGCTGGCGCAGTTTTTCCTGCGCCTGGTGGCGCTCCGTGATGTCCGCCACAAATGCTTCCACCACTTCCGGGCCCAGGTCCGGGCGCCGCAACAACGTAATCGCAACCTGCACAGGCGTGCCATCCGCACGCCTGAGCCGGGTTTCCCGGGCACTGAGGCTGCCGTTGTCCAACAACTCCTGGCGGATGGCATCAAACTCGCCTGAACTGCAGAACACCTGCTCGCGCAGGCGTATGATACCCGCTATCAAAGCCTCGGCGCTTTCATAACCGCAGATACGGGCCATGGCCGGATTGACGTCCACAAAGCCGCCCCTGAGATTGGCCCGGAAGATGCCGTGGAGGGCATTCTCAAACAGCCACTTGTAACGGTTACGCTCACTTTCCAGTTCCTCTATCCGTTGCTGGAGCGCCGGATAATAGTTCTTGCGTACCGAATGGCTACCGAGACCAAGCAGATCGCCGATTCCGTACTTGCCTTCACTGGAATCAGAGTGCTTCTTCATAGACGACTTCAACATCCCGGCGGGAAGACTGGCGCGGGTTGGTAAGGATACAGGGGTCCTGCATTGCGAATTTCGACAGGTAAGGAATATCGGAAGTGGTCACCCCCAGTTTGCCAAGCTTCTCGCCCAGGCCCACTGCCTGTTTCAGGGTAATGATCCGCTGCATCAGGTGCTGCTTGATCACCGCTTTCGACATGCCACGGGTGTCAATGTCCATGGCCTCCGCGACCCGTATGAAGCGGTCTTCGGCAGAGGTGTAGTTATAGGCCACCACGTGCTCAAGCAACAGCGCGTTGCACAGTCCGTGAGGCAAATCCAGGAAGCCACCCAGGCTATGGGACATGGCGTGTACCGCGCCCAGAATGGCATTGGAAAACGCCAGGCCGGCCTGCATCGAGGCCAGCATGATCTGCTCCCGCAGATGGACGTTGGCCGTGTTCTGCACCAGCGGCTCCAGATTGCGGTTGATCAGCCGGATTGCTTCCAGGGCGTTGGTATCGGTCAGCGGCCCACTGCCGGTGGAAACGAAGGCCTCAATGGCATGCACCATGGCGTCGACACCGGTACAGGCTGTCAGGTAGGCGTCCATGGTTTCCGTCACTTCCGGATCAATCAGTGACACATCCGGCACTACGGCTTTGCTGATAATGGAGAACTTGAAGCGCCGGTTGGGGTCGGAAATGATCGCAAACTGGGACACATCCGCGGACGTGCCGGCCGTGGTGGGTATCAGGATCATCGGGGGCGATGGCGAGGTAATGGTGTCCACGCCTTCGAATTCAAGAATGTTCCGGCCATGGGCGCTGACGATGCCAATACCCTTGGCGCAGTCCATCGGGCTGCCACCTCCGATGGCAACGATGACATCGCACGCGCTGGACTTGTACAGCTCTGCCCCGGCCATGACTTCGTCCACCTTCGGGTTGGAGGAAACGCCGGTAAACAGCGTGACACGAAAGCCCGCCGTCACCAGGATATCCATGATCTCCGCAACCCAGCCGGCTTTCTCCACACCAGGGTCCGATACCAGGAACACGTGCCGGGCGCCAAAATTACTGGCAAAGTTGGCTACCGCCTTGCGGGAGCCGGCACCAAACACAATCTCGGGGGAAACAAACTTGCGCAGAGCGGAAATATCGTAGCTCATGGGCGATCTCGTCAGCGATGCTGTTATTGTTATATCAAGTTCAAGTTTACCTGAACTGCTGCCCACCATCATCGCACTTTTGGCTATTCCCCCGATAGAACGCCAGTAGTTTCTCAAGCAGCGCAATCTGGTTCAGGCGCTGCCGGAAACCATGCCCTTCGTCCTCGAACCAACAGAGTTCGACCGCCTGCCCGTTCTGCTCCAGCACCCGGACCATAGCCCGGGTCTGTTCCGGCACCACCACCCGGTCCTGGCCGCCCTGGAAAAAGATCATCGGCCCGCGGATGTGGTGAGCCTGCTTTACCGGTGTGCGCTCATGCCAGCGCCTGGGAAAATCCTCCGGCGGCCCCAGCAGCCAGTCCAGGTAGCCCGACTCGAAGCGATGTGTCACTTCCCGCAAACGCGACGGATCACTGACTCCAAACAGGCTGGCACCGGCCCGGAAACGCTGGCTACGAATCATCGCCATCAGGGCGGTGTATCCGCCAGAGCTACGGCCCTGGATAAACAGGCGACTGGCATCAGCATGGCCACAGGCCACCAGATAATCCGCCGCCCGCTCCATATCCTCCACGTCGGCCTGGCCCCAGTTGCCAGCCAGTGCCAGGCGGAAATCCCGGCCAAATCCCGCGCTGCCACGGTAGTTGACCTCCGCCACCGCAAACCCGTGATGGCACCAGAACTGGACCTGCGGATTGAACACCGGCCAGGCGGTAGAGGTGGGGCCGCCGTGGGCAATCAGGATCAATGGTGGAGGCGCATTCTGCGATACCGTCTCGACCGGCGGATAAACAAATCCACAGACCTCTTCGCCCACAGGCTCCGATGGGGGAATCCGGAATATTTCAGGTACCACAACGGGGGCATCGGCGAACGGGGTCTGGCCTCCTGCAAGCGTACGGACATGGCCCGACGCGAAAGCCACTTCCAGCACCGAGTCCAGCCGGGTGGCGGACCGGGCAACACAGAAGAGTTTGCCGTCAAGGACTGCCAGATGCCGGAAGTCGGTGTAGTCCGTGGCGATCCGGGTTGCCGGGCTGTCAGAGGACAATGACAGCCACAGCTCACCCGCTCCCGCCCGGTAACATACCCGTGCCCATCCACCCTGCCCGAGCGGACAGCAGTGGCGCTCCCCCAATTGCCAGGGTGCACTGGCGTGATCTGCCGCTGCAGCGTCCAGGCGCGCCCAACTGGCGTGGCTATCGGTGAAAGAAACGCGCCATGGCTGCCACCAACTCTCGTGGTCCGACAATACGTGCAATTCTTCGCCATCAAATACCGGCTGCTGAACGCTACCTTCAATGGGTGTGGGCCAACACCGTGCCCGAACCAGCGCCCCATCCTCATCAACATCCGCGGTCCAGAGAACGGACCTCACCCAGGGCATATCCGGGAGTGACCAGCACACCCAGGCAATGTGCGAACCACTGGCGGACAGGGCTGGAGCGCTGTAATAATCCTCGCTGTCATGAAGCAGCTGATCCTTTCCGTGCCCCTGGATCGCCACCAACGCCTGGCGACCCGCAGCTTCGCGAACCGCCAGGACCCGGTGAAAACGGTGATCCCACACCAGGCCCCCGAAACTGGCATCCGGGTCCTGCGTTAGCACTTCTATGGTACCGGTACAGGGGTCGATACGATGAATCTGCTGCCCGGACGCTTCTACCGCAAACAAGTCGTCTGGCGCGGCGCATAGCGCACCACCGCCATACCCGTTAACCTGGCTGCGAACAGCAAAATGTGAGGGAGTTACCCATTGAGCGCCATCGGAGGCGGCCCTTCTGAGCAGGTTGTCACCGCTGGCCGGATCAAACTCCAACCAGAATATGCCCGCCCGGGATGCCGCCAGCGCCCCCCTCTGGACAAACGCAGCGGAGGCCTGCTCTGCGGAAAGCGGCAAAAATGACGACCGATCTGGTGTATCAGCCCCGGAAGAACAACCGGGAGTTGTCGGCGTTGCGATAAGTCAGCTCCTCCAGCCCGGCAGTGGCGTGGTCCGCCGCCTTGCGGGCGGCGAGGATGCGATCGTGGTGGGGCGACTTGCTGCACACCGGGTC